>JBJERD010000227.1:0-14399 GCA_051882095.1 Oscillospiraceae bacterium | reverse complement strand
AAGCAGGGAGTTAAGTCGTGGCTTCCTCACTCGGTCAACACCCGTATTGCATATGAGGTATGGGGCATTGACATAGAGGACTATGAGGAACGGCTGAAAAAGCTGAAAAGATTAAAGCCGAAACAAACCGTGACGGCTTGAAAGGAGTTAGATATATGAGATCATGGGAACAGGATTTAATGCCGGGAAGATATCCGACGGCGGAGGAATGGCTCAGGCTTAAAGCTTGGAGAGCAGAACACAACAGAAAGGTCAAGGAAGAGAAACGCAGGAAGCGGTTCAAGGCTTTATCCGATACATTCACAAGCTTTATTCTTGCGATATCGGTTGTGTGCATGATAATCGGCTACATAACCGTGCTGCAATTTATCGGGGGCTTGTGATAATGGTAATGAACAATTCGATGCTTCAATGCTTCGGGTATGATGAAGCAAAAAACGAATGCTCTGTACTTGTTGTCAAGCCGTGCAAGGAGAAGTGCGCACAGTGCAAATTCTTCAAGACTAAGAAGCAATTTGACAAGGCTATTCTTGACGCAGAGGAAAGTCTGATGAACAGAGGATTGAAGAGAAAGCACGTCACGATATACGGCTCAACGATAGTTACGGCTGTGCCTGATTATGATTGAGGAGGGTTCAAGACTATGGCAAGCGAAAGCAGCGTAAATAAAAAAAGAGGTAGACCCAAAAAAGAAAAAAACATAAATTCTCCTTTTGCAGTGCGTTTGCGTGTACTTGGTGCAGGAATGACACATCAAGAAATTGCTGACGGTGTGGGAATTGCTCGACAGACTATAGGTCAGTTTTTTCTTGGAAAGACTCAGCCTGACATTGAAACATTATATAAACTTGCAGAGTTTTTTAATGTGTCTATAGATTATTTACTGTGCAGAACAGACATTAAATCAACAAGCCCCGAAACGCAGGATATAAATAAATATACAGGACTTACCGAAGAAGCCATTGAAAAGCTTAACTATGAAGTTGAAAAAGCCGAAATGGCAACAAAAGAAAGAGAGCCTGCCCCTGCCGAAGCAAGTGCAAGCTCTGATAATAAATGCAATAAAAGATCACGCTCTTATGATAGCACACTTTTGAAGAAATGTCAAGCGACATTGAATAAAGTTTATTTTAATCTCTTGGACATTAGAGGCAAATACTACGACTTAAACGATATTATTATCAAACAAGTGGAGCTATTTGATGAATTGGAAAAGACGTATCAAAACGCCATAGCTATAAGAAAAGAGTTCGAGGAGATAATCAAATATTTGAGAGGAGAAGATGAAGATGACACAGCAGGAATTTGAAAAGGCGGTTGAAATATGTACGAACGGGTCAAATACTTGTTACGGATGTCCGTTGCAACATGCAGATATCAATTGCAAGTTTGAATTGTTGAAATACGTGAAGGAGCATTTGTTAAACAGAGGAACGGTGATCGAAAGCACGGAAGAGACGGCAGAGATGCCGGAGATGATCGCAGTCAGGAAAGAGGATATAGAGGCGCTGTATAAATGCAGTAATCACATAGCGGGGGTAGTGTTTGACGCTTACAACAGAATGAGAACGAAGCGTGGGAACGGAAAATTAACCGCCTATGATCTGGGGCGGATAGAGGAGACAAACCGTTACGCAATCGGTAAGCTTGAAAGCCTGATTTGCAGTTGTGAAGAAAACGAGGATACGGAGGAATAGGATATGGCTGAAAAGGCTAACGGCTTAAACATAGAAATAAACACTAACTTTTTGGCATCGAAGACTTTGTGGCTTGCGGTTACAAAAAAAGAACCGTCGGCTGCTATGGATATAGTCTTTGGAGAAATAACACAGGGCTGCGAGTTTAACAAAGAAGATCTATGGTTATACATATTGGCGTTTGAAATACTCGCAACGAGTTTTAAGTCGGATATGGACGAACAGCAGAGGGATATGTACGAAACAATGCGCAAGAGAATCAGTACGATAACATTTATCAATGATAAGAGGTGCGAAAATGACGATTGATATGTTATGCAACGCTGTGAAAACGTGTGTGACGGGCGACAGAGAGCATTGTGTGTTGATATGTCCTTACTATAGGGAAAACAACTGCCGCAAGGCACTTATGGCGGAACTGGAAGGGGCAATTTTAAAGCCGTCAGAAACTGAAAAGGCTGCATCGGGCAATGAGCGCGGATACATGGCGGAGTATGACGGAGCGCAGTTAGAGGCGTTTACCAATGACATATGTAAGATATACAACAGAATGACGGAAGAGCAGAAGCAGGCTTGGGCGCTTGCTTCTGCGGTTTGCAGACTGGGTATATTTTTGTGAGGTGAGGGAGAGTGACAAGAGAGCAGGCATTACAGGCTATGGAAAACGGCTGCATGATAGTTTATCACTCTCCCAGTCTTGGGGACATTGTTTATCAGAAGATAACGGACGTGAGGACTAAGGTAGTTGAAGGTCACGACAAGGACGGAAACAAGATAAGAGGTCAGATCACGTCGGTACACTTGCTTGACAAGTGCGGCATAAGCGTTACTGTGGCGAGGGCGAGGGACTGTTCAATAATACATGGAAGTGAGAAGATATGACGAACAAGAAGATAAAGAACTTTCACAAAAATAAGATTTACATGGACGTGGCTATGGAAAGCTACAAGATGCTGGCGATCGTTTTATTGGAGCTTCGGAGGTTGTTTCCGCATGATTTCTATGCAAAGAAGTGTTCTGAATGGATAGAGGCATACACTAGGACGGTTCAGCAGTTTAACGAATACGACGAGGCAGGCTGTTTTGATTTCAAAATGGACAAGGAATGTCAAGAGCATGGCATAAGCGAGAACACTTGTGTTGACATTGTGGTAAGGCATTTACATAGGTTCTCTCCGCAGAACACGGTTATTCTTGCGAGCAACCTAAGGCTTATGCTGCTTGAAACGGCTGTTGATTTCGGATTCGGAAAACAGAGGCTTGACAGGCTGATCGACGGGCTTCTGAATTGCAGATATGCAGACCCGGTAAAGCAGCTTGAAGAAGAGACGGGAATTGAGGTCACATCTGACATAAGGGATTTCGACATTGACCAGATAAAGCCGAAGAAGACAAAGGTCTCATATGAAGAGGGTATGGAAGCGAAAAGACATCTTACTGCGCTGAAAGCTTATCAGGACGATGTAAGGAGTGGAGAAAATGGCGGATAGATTTAAGTGTGATACATACGAGACGAAGGTCGTGGACGGAGAGGAATGTTTCCGCTGCGCTCATGTTACCGCTGCCGGAATACGTCCGTGCGCTGTGAAATGGTTGGGCTGTGTGAGAATGCACAACTGTGATTATTGCAGCAACAAGGGTACGGAGCTTTGCAGTGACTGCGGTTATGCGCCGGAGGGAACGGTTGTCGAGGAAGATTTTGATTAGGGCGAATGAGTTGGAGCTTTGCCCTTTGAGTGTTTTATTGGGAGTGAGGAGAAATGGAAGAATATAAAAGCCGGGTATACACCGACCGCCCTCCATATGCGGACTTCGACGCACCGGCAAAGTTCAATGCAATAATGAGCATTATCGCAAAGCGACTTGTTCAGTACCCCAAAGCGATATGTTCATATTCCGGCGGTGCAGACAGCGATATTATGATTGATCTCATAGAGCGCACACGCAAGACCTTTGATTTACCGCCTGTGAAGTATGTGTTTTTTAACACAGGACTGGAAATGCAAGCTACTAAAGATCATGTCAAGGCTACTGCTGAAAAATACAGTGTTGAAATTGAAGAGAGACGACCAAAGATAGGAATTGTACAAGCAAGCCGTAAATATGGAATACCGTTTGTATCAAAAATTATGTCAGGAGGTCTTAGCGACTGGCAGAAGAAAGACGTACCGCTTAGCATAGCCGATGAATACAGTTCATCGGTTGATAAAATAGCTAAGCGGAAAGAGCTAAAGGAAAGATACCCGAAATGTGAGAGCCTGATCAATTTTCTGTGCTGTTGCAATTCAGAGGGCGAACCAAGACCTAATATACAGCTTGTAATCAACAGTAGTAAGTATATGCTTGATTTTATCAAAGAATATCCGCCCGAATTTAAGATAAGCGCTGAGTGCTGCGATTATTGCAAAAAGCAAGTTGCTCACGATGTTCAAAAAGACTATGAGATGATAATAACAGGAGAACGCAGAGCCGAAGGAGGAATGCGCTCTGTACCTCGCAAAGATAATACATCTCTCTGCTTCACGGAAACAAGTTCTGGACAATACAGATTAAGACCGCTTTATTACGTTGACGACGATGACAAAGCGTGGTACAAAGAGCACTACGATATTAAGTATTCAGATGCATACGAAGTCTATGGGTTAACACGCACAGGCTGTTGTGGTTGTCCTATTTCGTACAAAGCGGTTGACGATCTTGAAAAGATACGTCCATACGAACCTAATGTTGTCAAAGCTGCGTGGAACATCTTCGGGAAGTCTTACGAATATCGAAGAAAATACAATGAGTATAAGAAAAAGCGTATGGAAGAAGAAAATAATTGCTGTGGGCAAATAACGTTTGACTTCATGGGGGAAGCGCAGTAATGAGCGATAAAAGAATTATTCCTAAATCAGGTGGTAAAGTAGTTTTCGTTCCGTACGCTGAAAGCTTCGGAACTGGCAAGGATAGGAGCAAGTCGAGGACAAGAAAGAAGAGGAAGAGGAAATTAGCGAGGGAAGCAATTTCACATCAAAGAGAGCATCGCTTTGTTGGAGATGTAAGAACTCTGTTCCAAAAAAAGACGATGACACGGGAGAATACATAACAGGCTGCGACTGGTCTTTGAAAAAGCTGCCTGTGGAAGGGTGGAAAGCTACAAGGGCGGACGTTAATTTATCGCCGGGCAGAAGTTTAGTTTCGTACAACGTGCGTAAGTGTCCGTTGTTTGTGGAGGGGTAGAGATGAAACAGCTTAATTTTTTCAACGAACTTATCGTTGACAACTTTGCAGGGGGCGGCGGAGCTTCGACAGGTATTGAGCTTGCGACGGGAAGACCTGTTGACATAGCTATTAATCACGATCCCGATGCAATTCTGATGCATATGACGAATCACCCGTTCACACGGCACTACTGTGAGAGCGTGTGGGACGTCAATCCGAGAGAGCTGTGCGGCGGACACCCTGTAGGGCTTATGTGGCTGTCGCCCGACTGCAAGCATTTTTCGAGGGCAAAAGGCGGCAAGCCTGTAAACAAGAACATAAGGGGGCTTGCTTGGATAGCGGTGCGGTGGGCGGCTACGGTCAAGCCGAGAGTGATTATTCTGGAGAACGTACCCGAGTTCGTGACATGGGGTCCTCTTGACGGGAACAATTATCCCGACCCGAAAAAGAGAGGACGGACGTTCAACAGCTTTGTGAATGCTTTGAGGTCACACGGATATGACGTAAAGTGGCAGGAGCTGAAAGCCTGCGACTTCGGAGCGCCGACTATTCGCAAAAGGTTCTTTCTTATCGCAAGGTGTGACGGCAAGCCGATAGTTTTTCCAGAGCCTACACACGGAGAGGGGAAGAAGCCGTACAGGACGGCGGCGGAATGTATTGACTGGAGTATTCCGTGCAGGTCGATTTTCGAGAGAGAAAAACCGCTTGCGGACAACACGCTGCGCAGGATAGCTAGGGGGCTTGACAAGTTCACATTAAAGGCGGACAAGCCGTTTATTGTACCAATAGGCTACGGAGAACGCAAGGGACAGTCGCCGAGAGTGAACGATATTGACGAGCCAATAAGCACGGTAGTGTCAACGGTTAAGCAGGCTTTGACTGTTCCGTCAATTCAGAAATATTACGGCGGTATAACAGGAAGCGATATTTCAGAACCGCTTCCGACTGTAACGGCGATAGATCACAATGCTTTGCTTGCGCCGTCGCTGATACAATATCATTCGGAGACGTCGCCTAGTGAAGTGAGAGGGCAGGCGTTGAGCAAGCCTATTATGACGGTGGACGGTTCGCCGAGATACGGTCTGACGGCGGCGCACATAGTCAAGTACTACAGCGGAGACAATTATTCGGCGGCTGATGCTCCGCTTGGGACTGTTACGACGAGAGAACGGCACGGGCTGATTGAAAGTCATTTATGCGTTCTGAGGAACAATCAGGACTGCAAGAGCCTTGACGAGCCTTTGCCGACGGAATGCACGAGCGGCGGTCACTTTGCGGAGATAAGGACGTTTATCTGCAAATATCCGCCGGACAGGAATTTCGGTCACTGGGCGGAAGTAAGAGAACTGCTCAACAGGTTCTGCGGATATAATCTTTCGGAAGACGAGATACTTTTGCTTGATATTGACGGTGAGATATATTTTATTGCCGACATCGGAATGAGAATGCTTGAACCGAGAGAGCTTTACAATGCGCAGGGATTTCCTGCGGACTACATCATAGACCGTGACTACAAGGGCAATGTTTATCCGCGTTCAAAGCAGATAGCAAGGTGCGGAAACGCTGTTCCGCCGCCGTTTGCTGAGGCACTTGTAAGGGCTAATCTGCCGGAGATGTGCGGCGGTAAGATTACTACAATGAGAGAATTATCGGGGGTTATTTAAGTGGACGGAATTATAAGAGGTTATAAGGCGTTTGAAAAAGGAATGAGATGTAGAGGTAAGCAATATAAAGAGAATACTGTGTTTGAAGAAGAAACCGCTAAAATTTATGAAAGCGGTATGCATTTTTGCAAAATGCCGTTTGACGTATTAGATTATTACGGATACGTCAATACAAACGGGGAAATACCCGAAATAAACGAATTTGCTGAGGTTGAAGCACTTGACGAGGTTTTGACTGACGATAACAAAAAATACTGCACAAAAAAATTGAAAATTGGCGCAAAAATCGACATAGCAGGATTTGTTAAAGCACAGATTGATTTTATTTTGTCGAGAATAAATAAAGCCGAAGCGGCACCCAACACAGGCGATTATTCAGCAGCAATCAACACAGGCTATAAGTCAGCAGCAACCAACACAGGCGATTATTCAGTGGCAACCAACACAGGCTATAAGTCAGCAGCAACCAACACAGGTAATAAATCAGCGGCAACCAACACAAGCTATAGGTCAGCGGCAACCAACACAGGCGATTTTTCAGCAGCAACCAACACAGGCGATTTTTCAGCAGCAACCAACACGGGCGATTATTCAGCAGCGACCAACACTGGCTTTATGTCAGCGGCGACCGTTGAAGGTAAAGAAAGTATTGCTATTGCAACAGGCATTAAAAGCAAAGCAAAAGGTTCTCCGGGTTGCTGGATCGTTCTTGCTGAGTGGGAAGGTGACCATATAAAAACGGTAAAATCTCATAAGGTTGACGGGGAAATAATAAAGGCTAACACATTTTACACGCTGACAAATGGAGATTTTAAAGAAGTTGAAGAATAATAAAAAAGAGGTGTTCTAATGGACATAATGGCTGAAACAAGCAAGAGGATTGAAGAGCTTGAAAGGGAGAATAGGGAGCTGAGAGAAAAGCTTGAAAAGTGCAAGGAGCTTTTGAGAGCGGCGGTTGAAAACATTAAATACGTTGATCAGCGATTCGACTGCTGCGGCTGTGATGGAAACTGGAAAAGCTGTCCGTTCAACGGTGGTGAGAAATATGTGTGTATGGCACATTGGGTTCACGCTGATGAGGTTGAGGAGGTACTGAAATAATGAAGGCTGTGATATTAAGTATAAGACCAAAGTGGTGTAAACTGATAAGTGAAGATAAAAAGACGATTGAACTTCGGAAAACACGCCCTAAACTGGATATGCCGTTTAAGTGTTATATATACTGTACGAAAGACAATTATAAAAGTCTTTTTCAGTCAAAACCGTTTCTTAGCCACAACGCTCAAGTTTGTCACGGCAAAGTCATAGGCGAGTTTGTTTGTGATAGAATATATCAATATTCTACAGTGAATGTCAAAGGAACAGATATTTCTGATGAAGATATAACAAAGTATTCTTGTTTATGCAAAGATGAAATTGGAGACTACGAAATGTCAGCTGAACCCAAAGAAAACTGCATTTATCGTGTAGGTGTCTACGGTTGGCGTATCTCCAATGTTACTATATATGATAGCCCGAAAGATCTGATTGATTTTGGGTTGAAAAGACCGCCGCAGAGTTGGTGCTATGTAAACGACTAAACATTGAGGAGTGAATTTGATGATTGTGATAATGATTATTCTAAGCATTCTTATAGGCTTCGGCGCATGGGCGCTGTGTGCGGCTAGTTCTATATATCATGATGAATATGAGGAGGACGAAGACGATGAATGAAGATGTAATCAGACGTGCGATAGAAAGCGCTAAGTGCAGGATATTCAGAGTGAAGGCTGACAGGTTCTGTTCGGAACAGTATCAGAAGAAAGCGTACAGACAGGAAGAGATACAGAAGGTGACTATCGAGGCGTTAGAGAAGCAGATTGCTAAAGAGCCGAAAAGATGTCTTATCGGCTTCTGCTGCCCTAACTGCAAATGCACTTTGATGTACAGACCATTCTGCTCGGAATGCGGACAGAGAATTGATTGGGGTGAGGACAATGCGTGAGATTTTGTTCAGAGGGAAAGATGTCTGCAGCGCAAGAATGGTCGGTGATAAAAATGGCTGAATATAAAGATGTTGAAAAGTTGAGAAAACAGACAGTTGAATTTAAAACGGCTTTGAAACAGTTTGCAAAAAGCAGCTCTTTTCTAATGGCATATATATCAGGTATAGATGCTGTTATGGAAATAATAGATGAAGCGCCTATCACAGACGTGCAGGAAGTAAGGCACGGGTATTGGATAGAAGACATAGGAGCTGAAAAAGGTTATTTCTGCTCGGTATGCGGAAACGGTTGGCTGCTCACTCTCGAAAGCGATTATTACAAATCAGACTTTTGCCCGAATTGCGGCGCAAGAATGGACGGTGAAGAAGAATGATATTGGTTATTTTAGGAATTTGCATTTTGGCAACTATATTAAGCGGAATAATTTCAGATATAACAGATTCGGATACGGCTATTACATTTTTTTATCTTTCAGGATTAGGATTTGTAATATCGTTGATTATAACTATTGTACTTGGCGTTATGGTATCACTGTTGTCGGTGATTGATTCACAAATCGAAATGTATCAAGAAGAAAACACACAAATAGAACAACAGATTGCAAATGTTGTTTGCCAGTATCAGCAATACGAAACCGAGATATTCACAACGGTAGCACCCGAAGATTCAATATCTTTGGTTGCGCTTTATCCTGAATTAAAATCCGATACACTCGTTCAAAAACAGATTGATGTATATGTTGCGAACAACGAAAAGATAAAGGCATTAAAGGAAAAACAAATCAACGGAAGTGTCCTCAGATGGTGGCTATATTTCGGGGGTGATAAGAATGACTGACGAGCAGAAAGAGAAGTGCAGGCAGATCGTTGAGCATTACGGCTTCGAGGGGCAGCGTGATATTCTGATTGAAGAATGCGCTGAGCTTATACAGGCGGTATGCAAAATCAAGAGGGACGGCGGCGGAGTTTCGTTCAATTTCCTTGAGGAGCTTGCGGACGTTACGATAATGATAGAACAGATGAAGCAGGCTTTCGCTGATGATGAGCTGATTGATTATCTGTGTTTTATAAACCGCAAGATTGAAAGGCAGATGTGCAGAATGAACGGAAAGCCCGAAAGGAACTGTACGAACTGCGTATTTGTTGAAACGTGCAGCAAGTAGGCAGGCGACAAGGGATTTTGCGGTGAATGGGTGCCGAAGCGAGGGAAAGGTGAATAAAATGAGCGTTTTTAACAGCATTAAAAATCAACCGATATACGAACCGCCGCCAATGCCGCAGATAAAGCATAGGATAAGGCAGATTCGGACGGTGAAAAGTGCGGGGATAGAGCCGCTTGCTATTGCGGTATTCGATGCGGCAGTGAACAAGCTGCAAAGGGAAGGGTGGCTGCTTGTAAGGAGAGATATTATCAGCGTAAGCAGCTCGACTGAGCCGGTTTTTCTCTTTGCTGAGCTTGAAAAATACATAGATGATGAGGAGTGAATAAGATGAGCATTTGCGATAGCTGTTTTCACAAGGACGTTTGCGACAACTACGATTATGAGCTTACGGAAGCTTACGGGGAGCGTTTAGATAGCTGCGATTTCTTTGCGGACTGCGAGAAGATAGCGGTCATTACGCTTACGGCAGGGGACAAGGTGTATAAATGGAGCGAGTATCTCGAAAAGGTACTGAGATATGAAGTCGGAGGGCTTATTATCAAGCTTTTCAGGGGTCGGACGGACAAAACATACTATGCGGGGGCTTTTGAGGACGGAGAAACTGTTGATTATCTGGAATTTTGCGAAAAAGACATCGGAAAAACGGTTTTTCTTTCGGAAAAGGCTGCGTATGAGAGGCGGACAGCATTTGAATCTTTAATGCGGAGACTTAAAAGGAGTTCTATTCATGGCTAAATTACATAACCCGAACCCGAGAGAATTTATTCTGATGAAAAAGTACGGTCTTGACCCTATGGAATGGCTTGTGAGGTATTTCGACGAAAGCAGGCTTGCGCTTGTGCTGAAAAGAGATACACGGATACGCAAGACCATATATCTGAGCGAATGAAGAGCATGGAATGTATTCCGACGGAACACGCTGAGCAGACACAGCTTTTCACATGGGCGATGTGGCAGTCGGCAAAGTATCCTGAGTTGGAACTGATGCACGCCATTCCCAACGGCGGACTGAGGAACAAAAAAACGGCTGCTTTGCTTGCTGCCGAAGGTGTGAAGCCGGGAGTTTGCGATGTTTTTTTACCGTCGGCGCACTGCGGATATCACGGTTTATACATCGAGATGAAGCGGACGAAGGGCGGAAGAGTTTCGGACGAACAGAAGAAATTTATTGAACGGGTAACGGAACAGGGGTACGCTGCGTTTGTCTGCAAGGGATTTGAAGCGGCAAGGGATATAATTTTGGCGTATCTGACGGACAAGCTTTGAGGTTAAAGGAATTTTGGAAAGTGGGGATTTTTATGAACAAGAACACATCAAAATTAATCGGTGAGAGAATAGACGGTTTATTGAAAAGCAAAAGTATAAAGCAGAAAGCACTTGCAGAGGAATTAGGCATTAAGCCTAATGTAGTTTCTTATTTCCGCAACGGAACAAGAACGCCGAATACAGAGCTAATTATCAGAATAGCATCTTTTCTTGATGTTTCTGCTGACTATCTGCTTGGTTTGACCGATGTGAAGTCAACGGATCTGAAAATTCAAGAGATAAGCAAGCTCACTGGGCTGAGTGAGGCTGCGATCGTCAAGCTGAGTTTATTCAAGAAGTCTGCGCATGAAGACAACAACGATCAGCTGTTTTTAGATATCATAAACAGGTTTATTGAAAACATCTGAACAGGCTATATATATAATAGTATAAAACATTTGTTTTTTACAAACGGGCGGTCTGCCTTTTTTGGGCTTGTAATGGGTATTAATATTTCAACCACAAAGAAAAAACTGGGACGTGAAAAAATTGAAAGCAAGAATGAAATACAGAGAACAGGTTTACATATGCGGCAACTACAAGGAAGTGAATATTTTTCCTGTCTTTGAGTGTCGGAGAAGATGCAAGAGGGGGAAGAGGTTCAAGCCTGCAAGCAAGGTTCAGGAGAGGCTTAATCAGAAGAACTCGGAAAAGGCTTTGCTGAGAATAATCAATGCGAATTTCACGAACAATGACTACAAGCTGGAGCTGACATTTGCCGATGATATGCTGCCCGAAAGTCTTGACGGTGCAAAGAGGGAGATCGTGAATTTTTTCAGGCGAGTAAAGAGAGCAAGAATTAAAGAGGGTCTGCCGGAGATGAAGTACATATACTCGACGGAACAGGGTGAGCGTTTCGGGCGTGTGCATTTTCATGTGATCATGACGGGCGGACTGTCGATAAACAGAATTGCGGAGATCTGGGGCAAGGGATATGTTGACAAGGTGAAGCCTTTGCAGTTTGACAAGACAGGCTGTGCAGGCATTGCCCATTATTTCTGCAAGCAGCAGTTAAAAAACCATTCAGAGGGTGAGAACAGGTCAACAGCGAAAAGGTGGGTAGCATCGCACAACTGTGTTAAGCCTGAGCCGAAGTGCAACGACTACAGGATAAGCAAGCGTTCGATGAATGAGATAGTTGCGGACTGTGAAGACTGTGCAGCGTGGGAAAGACTGTATCCCGAATACAGATTTGCGGAGTGCAAGCCGTATTTCAACGACATTTCGGGGTTATGGTACGTTTCATTGATGATGTATCGAAAAGACGTCAAAATGGACATCGGAACGGGAGGCAAGAAGCGAAAATGACGGTAAAAGAATTTTTGGAGCAGGCATGGGAAATTGACAGGCGTATAAAGCTGACGCTTGAAAAGGTCGAGAAGATGCGGGAGAGCGTTTATTGCAAGAAGCCTATTACGGACAGCTCCGGAAGTTCGGGTGGGGTCAGTGACAGCATGGGGAGAGCCATTGCCAAGTATTTAGACTATGAACGGCAAGCAGACGAACTTGTAGACAAGCTTGTGGACACAAAAATCAAGATTGAAAAGGTCATTGCGACTGTTCCGGACGCTTCTCAGCGTGAAGTTCTGGAGCGGAGGTATTTGTTATACCAAAAATTTGAGAGCAAGTATGACCGCAGGACGGGAGAGCTGATAAGAAAGGGCATTGCGGACACTATGAACTATTCTGTGCGTTGGGTTTATGGTCTGCACGACAAGGCTATTGAGTATTTGGAAAAGAGTGCAGGAAAATTCATTGAATTTCAGTAAAAAAAGTGATATTATAATAGCATACAGTTCGCAGGTATTTACCCCACCTGAAAAATTTTATACGGCAAGGTTGCACAGCTTGCCGTATTCCGGCAAAGTGGAGCAGTTGGTAGCTCGCAAGGTTCATACCCTTGAGGTCACAGGTTCGAGTCCTGTCTTTGCAACCATCGGCTTTGCAGCAGCCGAAAGCTGTACTTATTTTCCGACATTCTAAGCCGCAGGGCTTAGCTTTGCGGCTAAGAAAACAGCGTGCCACAGTTTTTTCAGCGAAACTCGGTATTCTTCTCAATTTTTTCACAGAAAAACAGCTCTTTTCGGGCTGTTTTTTTGTTGTTTCAGAATTTTTTGAAAGGCGGTAGGTGCAATGCCAAGAAAGCCGAAACACCCTTGTCATTATCGGGGCTGTCCGGAGCTGACGGAGAGCCGGTTCTGCGAAAAGCACACAAAGCTAAGTAACAAGAACTATGAGAAATACGAAAGACCGTACAATGTGAGCGAGAGGTACGGCAAGAACTGGCGCAGGACAAGAAACACATACATCAGGTTACACCCGTTATGTGAAGATTGTTTAGAGCTTGGCTTGACGCCGGTGAACAAGTCGGAAGAGGTTCATCACATTCTGCCGAAGTCAAAGGGCGGAAGCGATGATTTTTCAAATCTGAGGGCGCTTTGCAAGTCCTGTCACAGCAGACACACGGCAGAAGAGGGCGACAGGTGGCACAACAAGGCTGCGGAAAAGTGAAATTTTTAGGTTTTTTTGATTGATTTTTTGGCGGTACGAAAAAGCCGCCTGAGCTGTTAAGCTCGGGCGGCATCTGCTAAAACATTTCTTCACCTATCAGGTCATGCGGTGAGACAACAACATCTGCGTCAAAGATCGTTTCGTTGCCCTCCTCATCGACGTCATACCACTTTGCATGATAACGGTCACGGATCGTGTCGTATTCTGAGGTAATTTGATAAAATCCACCGTCAACAAGGTAAATCACTGTTCCAACTTCAAGATTTTTTAAAGACTTTGTAATTCTCATAATATATTCTCCTTTTCAGATATGTGAGTTATAATTTATTAATATTCTTCTTCTGACAGCGGTGTCATGCTTAGAATATTATCGGAAGGTTCAAGGTTATCGGGAGTTTCATCTCCGTCCTTGTCAATCTTTTTGCATTCCGCAGCAAAGTAAGCAACGCACCGGTAAGTTACTTTTCCATTGCACGACAACTCTTGAACAGAAGCTGTATACTTAGCGAGTGCTTTATCAGCTTCGGCTTCTGTACAGAACACGGCAGACGGAGATTTAATCATCATGTCGCAATCAAGAATATCTGCTGCGGTCTCTGGTCTGCGGATAAGTTCCGCAGAAGTTTCAAATATAGCGAATTTACTCATAAAATCCACTCCTTTTCGGTTAATTATAACATATCTTGTGTAAAGCGTCAATGTTTTTTTACAGATTTTTGGTAGCAGCTGATTAAATGCTGCTGTGTTTTATATTATCTGCATACAGCCCTTGCGGACTGTATGCGGATTTTTACAGATTTTTTTAGCTTGCGACTGCGTTTCGGATCATTTCGGCATTGCGGCGGAATTTTTGAGCTTTGCTGATTTCAAG
>JBJERD010000226.1:0-2142 GCA_051882095.1 Oscillospiraceae bacterium | reverse complement strand
AATTGTCAATTGTCAACTGTCAATTGAAAACAACTGTCAACTGTCAATTGAAAAAACTATTGCATTTTCTGCGTGAAAGTGATACAATATAGTTTGAACCTGATTTTTTAAGGAGATATCATTATGAAGATATATGCAAAATCTACAAAGCTTGACAACGTATGTTACGATATCAGAGGTCCCGTTATGGACGAGGCTAACAGAATGATCGCTCAGGGCGAGAAGATCTTGAAGCTCAACATCGGAAACCCTGCGCCGTTTGCTTTCCATGCGCCCGATGAGATAATAAGAGAGATGACAGCCAATCTGCAAAACGCCGAGGGCTATTCCGATTCTAAGGGTATCGACGGCGCAAGAACGGCTATCAAGAATTACTGCGAGTACAAAAACATTGGGGGCGTTGAGCTCAGCGACATTTACACAGGCAACGGTGTTTCAGAGCTTATCACTATGGTAATGCAGGGACTTCTCAACAACGGGGACGAGGTGCTTGTGCCTGCTCCCGATTATCCGCTGTGGACGGCTTCGGTAACTCTTGCAGGCGGAACTGCCGTTCACTACATCTGCGACGAAAGCTCCGAGTGGTATCCCGATATCGACGATATGAGGGCTAAAATTACCGACAAAACCAAGGCGATAGTGCTTATTAATCCAAACAACCCCACGGGTGCGGTGTATCCCAGAGATGTGCTGGAGCAGATTGCTCAGGTGGCGAGAGAAAACGAGCTTATTCTGTTCTCGGACGAGATTTACGACCGCCTGCTTATGGACGGCGTTGAGCATACTTCTATTGCTTCTCTTGCCCCCGACGTTTTCACCATCACCTTCAACGGACTTTCAAAATCCCACAGGGTAGCAGGCTTCCGCTGCGGCTGGATGGTGCTCAGCGGCGACAAGAGCAGGGTAAAGGGCTATATAGAGGGTCTGAATATGCTTTCTTCGATGAGACTTTGCTCAAACGTGCCGTCGCAGTACATCATTCAGACGGCTCTCAAGGATTTTGACAAGACCGACGAGCTTTTGCTGCCGGGCGGAAGGATTTACGAGCAGAGAGAGTTTATCTACAATGCGCTCAACTCGATAGACGGACTTTCGGCGGTCAAGCCTAAGGCGGCGTTTTACATCTTCCCTAAGATAGACGCTAAGAAGTTCAACATAAAGGACGACGAGAAGTTCGTGCTTGACCTGCTGAGGGAGAAAAAGATACTGCTTGTACACGGCGGCGGCTTCCATTGGGAGCAGCCCGACCATTTCAGGATAGTTTATCTTCCCGAGCTTGGGCAGCTTAAAAAGGCGACGGACGAAATGGCTGATTTCCTCAGCACATACCGTCAGGAATAATGTGATCAAGAAAGGAAATAAAACATGAAAAGATTTTTGAAAAGAATAGCGCTTTCGCTTTGCGCAGCGGTCATGCTGGGAGCATTGGCTTCCTGCGGAAATACCGATACAAGCTCCGCCGCTTCGGGGGCTGCTTCAAATGGAAATGAAAAGAGCTTTGTTATCACTCTTTATCCCGAATATGCGCCTGAAACCTGCGAGAACTTTGAAAAGCTTGTGAGCGAGGGCTTTTACGACGGTCTGACCTTTCACCGTGTAGTTGACGATTTTATGGCTCAGGGCGGCGACCCCAATGGCGACGGAACAGGCGGCAGCGGCAAAACTATCAAGGGTGAATTCAAGCTAAACGGCGTTGACAACACTCTTTCCCACACAAGGGGAGTAGTTTCTATGGCAAGAGCTACAGACTACAACAGCGCTTCAAGCCAGTTCTTTATCTGCTATTCGGACAAGGACACATTTCTTGACGGTCAGTATGCCGCATTCGGAAAAGTGACCGACGGCATGGACGTTGTTGACAGCTTCACCGAAATAGACAGAGTAATAGGCTCGGACGGTGCGCAGTCAAAGCCTGTAAAGACTATCAGAATAGTCAAGGCGAAAATGCTGGAGCCTGACGGCGACAAAAATCCCAGAGCGCAGTTCAGCGTTATTGTGGGAGAATAAAATAATCATGTGTAGGGGACGGCGTCCTAGACGTCCCGATCGGTGGTGTGGACAAACCATTTGATTGGCGGGCTGTCGGGGACGCCAGCCCCTACATTTTGTTTTGGGATTTATTGTAGTGGACGGCGGATTTGA
>JBJERD010000225.1:0-2143 GCA_051882095.1 Oscillospiraceae bacterium | reverse complement strand
GTATCATGGCAAGCCGAACTATCGAAAACGAGCGTGACAGGCGAATGACCGTCATGACCACAACGTTTATACCCTGCGGTGCAAAGCTGCCGATAATAGCTCTTATCTCGGGAGCGCTTTTCAACAATTCGGGTATCGTTTCGGTGGCAGCATATTTTATAGGAGCGGCAGCGATAATAATTTCGGGAATAATGCTCAAAAAGACAAAGCCGTTTGCAGGCGACCCTGCCCCCTTTGTAATGGAGCTTCCCGCATACCATATGCCCACAGTAGGCAACGTTCTGCGTTCAATGTGGGAGAGAGCATGGAGCTTTATCAAAAAGGCAGGTACGGTAATACTTATTTCAGCTATAGTTCTTTGGTTCCTGCAGGGCTTCGGCGTTGAAAACGACTCATTCGGCATGGTCGAGGATCTGAACAATTCGGTTCTCGCCAAGATAGGAAATGCCATCGCATGGCTTTTCGCACCTCTAGGCTGGAATAACTGGAAAGCGGCAGTAGCTACGATAACAGGTCTTATTGCAAAAGAAAACGTAGTGGGCACATTCGGAGTACTCTACGGCGGCTTTGACGAGGTTGCCGAAAACGGCTGGCAGATCTGGAACAACATCGCCGCCGAGTTCACACAGCTTACAGCATTCTCATTCTTGGTTTTCAATCTTCTCTGCGCCCCATGCTTTGCTGCAATGGGAGCAATAAAAAGAGAAATGAACAGCGGCAAATGGACTGCCTTTGCAATAACCTATCAGTGCGTGTTTGCGTATGCGGTATCGCTCTGCATTTACCAGTTAGGTTCACTTTTCACAGGCAGCGTACATCCGGTAGGACTTATAGCGGCAGTGCTGATACTTGCATTTGTAATATTCATGCTTGTAAAGCCGTATAAGGAAAGCGCAAAGCTTGATATGAAGGTCAGAGCGTAAGGAGGATCAGATCTATGGGAGCATACATCGGTACTGTCGCAGTGGCTTTGATATTGGTCGTGATAGTGGGCGCGGTTATATATAAAATGGTCAGCGATAAACGCAAAGGTAAAAGCTCATGCGGCTGTAACTGCGGCTGCTGTCCCAATTCATCGCTTTGTCACAGGCAGCAAAATGAATAGATCATAATTTGAGAGACTGTTGCACGGCAGTCGGAATTACAAAGATTTCGGTAGCATACCGTAGGACTTGATTCCTGCATCTACTCAATTCTTTGTGGATTTCAAGCTGTGCAACAGTCCTTTTTTGTCCTGAAAGAAGATTTTTCTACGAGCTTATTAATTGCCCCTCGCCGGTGCATTGAAAAATCGTATTTATTGTGGTATAATGATACAGAAAACCGCTCCGATGTATCAATTGTCAGCGGTCAGGGAGGTCATAAAATGATATATACTGTAACATTCAATCCGGCAATAGATTATGTGGTGCATACGGGAGAGCTAAAGCCCGGCAGCGTAAACCGTTCACGGTCGGAGAATATTTACTTCGGCGGCAAGGGCATAAACGTTTCACTTGTGCTGAGCGAGCTGGGTATAAAGTCAAAAGCGCTTGGCTTTGTGGCAGGCTTCACGGGAAAAGCCATAGAGGAGGGCATTGCAAGGGATAACGTTGAAACTGATTTTGTCCATTTGAAAAACGGCTTTTCAAGAATAAACGTTAAAATTAAATCCGCAGAGGAGACCGAGCTGAACGGTCAGGGTCCCGAGATAGATAAGTACGCCGTGTCGGAGCTTTTTGAAAAGCTTGATAAGCTCAAAGACGGCGATACTATTGTTCTCGCAGGAAGTATCCCTTCATCGCTGCCTTCGGACATTTATGAAAAGATACTTGCTCGCTTGACCGACAAAAAAATAAGAGCGGTGGTTGACGCCACAAAGGAGCTTTTGCTCAACGTTCTGAAATACCAGCCGTTTCTTGTAAAACCAAATAATCATGAGCTGGGAGAAATGTTTGGCGTAAATCTGACCACTATTGAGGAAGTTACCCAGTACGCAAAAAAGCTGCGTGAAATGGGAGCTAAGAACGTGCTCGTATCAATGGCAGGGGACGGCGCTGTTCTGGTGGACGAGTTTGGAAAGGTCCATATCTGCGGAGTGTGCAGCGGTACTGTCAGAAACTCTGTGGGAGCAGGCGATTCAATGGTGGCAGGCTTTATCGCA
>JBJERD010000224.1:0-2148 GCA_051882095.1 Oscillospiraceae bacterium | reverse complement strand
AAAGCAGCTGGGCGGGACGGATAGGGAGATACTGTATCTCCGCTCGGAGCTTCAGCTGGACTACAGCGAGATAGCCGCAGCGCTGCAAATCTCCGAGGCAGCCGCTCGTCAGCGCATGAGGTATGCAAAGAGCAAGCTGAAAAAGCTTCTCGAAAAGGAGGGAATGGCATGAGCGAAGAAATGCTTGCAAAAGCTCTGGCTGAGGTGTGCGGGAGCGAGCTTCGGTCGCTGCCTCAATGCAATGATATTCCCGATGATTATGAATTTTCCCAAGCCTTTGAGGATAAAATGCGTGAAACGCTTGGCGCTGAGAGAACCATAATAGTGAAAAAAACAGCCATCTCCAAGCGCATTAAGGTAGGACTTCTTATAGCGGTAATATTCTCTGCGGGCTTTCTGCTGGGAATGGCAAAGGAACCTATCTGGAACTTTATTACCCAAAAGGTTGACGGAGGTATGCAGTTATCATTTGACGTTTCAACAGTTGAAGACCCCGAAACACGTATCAACGAAGTCTACACTATCAGCGGCGCTCTCGATGACTATGGGCTTATCGACAGCGCACAAAGCGATATTTCGTTATGGGAAATATGGATAAAGCAGAAAGAGGGTGCAGATCACGCTGACGGCATGGTATATTTCGGACAGTATATCGCATCCGCCTATACCGACGCTTTCGTTTCCGATGACTGCAAAAACGAATATTATATCAGCGAGGACGGTACACAGTATTATATTTCCTCTAACGAGAATTATACGTCGGTAGTATGGTACAACGGCGATTATGTACTGCTTCTGTCGGGCGGTTTGAACAAAGATGAAATGCTTGATTTGTGCAAATCGGTGAAAATAAAAGAACGCTGAAATTTTTTCTCACAAAATGCTATTATGATTGTTTATACGGGTGTAGGATAAATTCCTGCACCTTAATTGTTGAAGGAGAGAACAAAATGAAAACACACTTAAAATTTGTAGGGAGCGTCTTATGCCTGTCGCTTTTACTGCTGACGGCGTGTGCGGATACGCCCGAGAATGTCAAAAACAACTCGCAGAACACAATTTCCGATGACCGTGAGTTCATGGTCACGGAGCTGAGCGAAATAAACGAAAAGAAGTCGGAATATATAGATGCGCTTAAAAAGCTCCGGCTTGACAATATAACATTCAGCGACAATTTTGAAGTATCTGTTCCGCAGAAAATCAAAACCGGTGAATTCATATGTCCCACAGGATTTCAGGATAATTACAAACAGATATTCGCACACTACGATGATGATTTCAAAGAAGAAAATGCAATAGACGACGGTAATACATATCCAACGGGACCCACATATATTAATGCCGAAAAGGGTCTGGAGCTTTCAATAGGCTGCACAGGATTTTTTTCTTATTCAAAAAATTTTGACCCACAAAAGTGTTACTACGAATCGGAAGCAGTCAGGTCTTTTTCTCGCTGTGAGGTACAGGAAAATACGGAGAAATACAAGCTTATCAACAGCGCCGAAGAGATTTCTTTATCCGAAGCCATGAGCTATGCGCAGGGTTTTGCCGACGATTTTACCGATATGTGCGACTATCCCAACAAATTATATCCGGCAAGGATAAGCCTCTATAAATGTACTGACGGATACTTTTATAGGGTGGAATATACTCAATCCGTGTCGGGAGTTAACATATTGGAGTACGGATCTCAATATGGCGAAGCATATGAAAACACAGTCGTTTCGGGAAGCTTTGCGTACATATGCGGCAACGAGGTCAACTCCTTTGTTATCAACTCATATTTTGACGAATACAAGATCGCTGATGAAATAACAAGCGTCTGCGATCCTGTTGACGCCGCCCAATATCTCAGCGAAGCTCTAGCGGGAAAAATGGAGCTGGAGACAAAGCGTATAGCGCTGGAATACTGTATGATAATGACCGGCAATATACAGGAAAGTTCAAACGGCGAAGAAACGGATCGTGAAAAAGCTCCGTGGGCGGCCTGCTGCTCATATGACGTTTACAAAGCCGTGCCATGCTGGGTATTTTACTTTGATGAAACGGATAACAAAGAAGTCTATGCAATGGTCAGCTGCGATGATATGAGCGTATATTTTATCAACAATCAAAAAGGCAGCTGACAGGCAGTATGTTCCGGCATAT
>JBJERD010000223.1:0-2151 GCA_051882095.1 Oscillospiraceae bacterium | reverse complement strand
CAAAAGCGGCTGTTGCGCAGTGATAAATGCATAAAAAACGGGCGAACTGTGTTCGCCCGTTTGATTTTTCGGAGCTGTTGCTTGAATACAACAGCCTGTTTTCTATTGAATCTATTCCTTCTCGTCGTGTCTGCTTGTTCTGAACGGTGCAAGCGGCAAGCCGTTCTTGCCGAAAACGTTGGGCTCAAAGTAGTTGAACCAGCCGTAACGTGCATATACAGGCTCTTCCACCTTGTCGGAGCTGATGAATATTTTATCTCCGCAGATCTCGGCATTTGCAGCAACAAAACTCTTGTCCTCGCCTGCTATCTCAAAGCCTGCGGCTGTATCGCCCTTTATTTCAAAGCCGCTGTCGGCGTGGTCAAAGCTTAGCTCTATGCCGCCGTTTTTGTAGACAAAGCTCTTGTACATTGGTCCGAAAGCGTCGCAGTCCATGCCGTAAACAAGCTTTTCGGCCTGCAAACAAAGTCTGTCACCTACCGGCTTTTTGTCGGTGGGGTGAATGTTGTCAAGCTCGCCGCAGTCAAGAACAACGGCTATACCTGTGTTCTTTACCGTTTTGAAGGCTCTCATCTGAGCCTCTCTTATAAGGCACCAGTGCTTGTAGTCGGGATCCTTTGCGTATTTGAAGCCGGGCAGCTGAACAAGGATAAACGGCATTTCGTCGTCCTCCCATTTTTCTCTCCACAGAGAGATAAGCTTTGTCAGCAGAGTGTAATATGTCTTTGGCTTGTGGTCGTCCGATTCGCCCTGATAGTATAGGAAGCCTCTCATTGTGTATGGGCAGACTCTCATGACCATTGTGTCGAAAAGCCCCGCAGGTCTGTAGGGATTTGTGCAGCCCATTGGTCCCGGCCAGAGATTTTTGCCGATCTTCTCCTGAAGCTCCTCCCAGCCGATATCGGGCTGCTCCTTGTAGACCTCCTGAGATTTTTCGTACCACGCTTTGTCGTAAGCCTGAAACTCTTCGTACTCTCTTTTCTGCTGCTCGACAGATCTTCCCTCTACAGCCTTGTCGTATTCTTCTAAGTATGACCTTGTTTCTGCGCTGCTTTCAAGGGTCTGTCTGTCCACCCATGCAGAGGCTGAGGTTCCGCCCCAGTTGCAGCCGATAAGTCCTACCGTAACGCCCAGCTCTTTTGAAAGCTTCTTGGCAAAGTGATAGCCCACTGCACTCCACGCCTTTGAGCCTTCGGGGTCGCACACTCCCCAGCCCGAATGCTTTTCAGCCTCAACGGCAGCCTCGACGGTACCCATTTTATTGGTATAATAAAAGCGCACGGGCATATCGGCGGTAAGCTTTGAAAGCTCCTCCTTGCCGTCCTTGGCGTTTTGCAGCTCCAGCTCCATATTGGACTGACCGCCGCACAGCCACACCTCGCCTATCATAACGTTATAGAAGGTTTTTGTCTCGGCTACGGCTGTATCGTTTACCGACTCATGGAAGCTGAGTTTAAGCTCGTAAGGACCTCCTGCGGGCATTGGCGGAAGAGTAACAGTCCACTTTCCGTCCTTGACTGCACAAAGGGCTTTGCTGCCGTTTATTTCGGCGGCGATAACTGCGCCGTCGTCGGCTGTGCCCCATATCAGTATGTTTTTTTCACGCTGTAATACCATATTATCTGAAAATACGGCAGCTGCTTTGAACATTTTCATCATACCTTTCATTTAAAATGTCATTTCATTATGTTTAGGCGGTCACTGACCGCCTTTGTCAACGCTGATTATCTTCCAGCCGGAAGCTTCCGATTCTTTCACCAGATGAAACTCCCAGCCCTTTGCTTCCGACGGGATAGTATCATCGCCGAAGTCGAGGCTGCGCTCATAGGTGAAATCTGTGCTGACTATTGCATTGTCGGCATAGCAGTCGTAATTCTCGGCTTTTTCGTCCAGCAGCTCGCAGGAGGAACAGCTGATATTGCAGAACAGGTCGGCTGAGGGAAGATAATTGTTTTCGCTTTCGCCGACATTTGCGCTTTCTGCGGTAAGAAGTCTCATTCCTGCGCTGTTGCCGTCGTTCCAGTATTCAAAATACTGTCTTACCGTTGCGGTCGCCGAAAGGTTGTCGGGGACTTGGGTGCTTGCGCACGTCCAGTCCTTATAAAAGAAATAAAATGCGGCGCAGCCTGTCAGCATGGCTATTATAATGAA
>JBJERD010000222.1:0-14743 GCA_051882095.1 Oscillospiraceae bacterium | reverse complement strand
ACTCATACTTGGACGCCTCCTTTGGATCCATTTCAAGATCCGGAATTTCAGCAAGTACAGGGATCGAATAACGCTGTCTTATCTCGTCTGCCGAAGAAACTCTGTTGTCCAGCAGATTTGCGATGATAACTGCCGCAGCCGAAAGGAGCAGTCCTATAGCTCCGCCGATGAGCGTGATGTTTCTCACGTTGGGCGAAGACGGATTCTCGGGAACCTTTGCCTTACCGATAGACTCAACAGAACCTGCCTTTGTTACTCTTGTGAGAAGCTCGGGAGCGATATCGGCGATGTATGTGCAGATATCAGCCGAAAGCTGCGGTGAACGGGTGGTCGCCTGGATCTTGATTACCTCAGTTTCATTTACGGCAGTGATCGAAACAAGTTTTTTTATCTGACCGGCAGGGATAAAGTACTCTCCGTCATCTTCCTTGACCGTGAAAAACTTTTTAAGATCGTCTGCCTCGTAATCATCAAGAAGCATTTCAGAGACCTGATCGTAAACAACGTCGTCGCCCAGAATAACGATATATGTACCTGCAAGCGACTTGGCGGCGTTAAGATCTCCGATAGTCGAAGCACCGTTAGCGTCCTTGTCGTCGCTGCTGTTTTTAACATAAATGGAGACCGATGATGTGTACTGTACCGGCAGTACAAGCTCGGCATACAGAAAAGCTGCAAGCATTCCAAGAACCGTTATCAGAATGATAAACTTAATTTTGCTAAGCAGCAGAGATAGCAGATCCTTCAGGCTTATCTCCTGTTCCTGTTTATTCATATAATGAATCACAACCCCTTCTGTTCAGAAATAATGAGAAAACATGACCAAAGATTATTATATCGCATTTTCGGCATCTTGTCAAGCAATATTACATAAAAACAAAAAATTTCCCAGTATATGCCCCTAGAATATATCACCGTTCCAGCAGACATCTCATTACCCAGCCGCTTGTGCCGTTGTAAGACACAAACACCCATTCTTCGTCCATGTCATCGGGATTTGACGTTTTGGCTGTTCCGTAGATATATTCTCCGTCGGGTATTCTCAGCTGAACGTCATATTTTTTCGACGGTCCGAACCTGAGATTGAGATATGTAGTATCTGACGCCACCTTGAATTTCACCTTTGACGAAAGCATATCCTTGTCGGCAGGCATATAAAGCTTGTCTGCGGTAAAAGGCGTAGTGGACGTCTCCGTCTTTTTCTGTGTTGTTTTTTCGGTGGTTTTACTCTCAGCGGCAGTCTTTTTGGTGGTTGTCTTTATAACTGCGCCCTCGGGGATAGTATATAATGTAGTGGTAGTCGAAAGGGTCGCCAGTATATCTTCATCGGGAGCGTCGTCGCCCGTATAGGTGTTTTCCAGACTTCCCGTCACATCGCTTGTGGTGGTATATACCACAGCTGCATCGTCCTCCGGATCGTCGTCGGAACGGCTCATGGTCTTAGTGGTCTGAACGAATTTACGGCTGGTGACCGTCGCCGCCTCCGTTTCGGACGACTCTTCTTGGGCAGGAGCGATAAGTCCGCAGCTGCTGAGAGACAAAGCGGATATTATAACAGCCGCAGCAGCTTTTGCACTTCTGAACATTTGAAAATCTCCTTTCCGCAGCGGTTTTATTCAAGCTTCAGCAGGCGCAAAGCGTTTTTATAGAATATGTTCTCCTTTGCGCTGTCGGAAATTTTCAGCGAATCTATCTTTTTTGCAATAAGCTCGGGACTTTCCCACGGGCAGTCGCTGGCAAAAAGTATCCTCTCGCTGCCATGCTTTGATATTATCTTTTCCATAAGCGAATTGTCGCACGCCATAGTAAAGCCCGTGTCGAGATATACCTCTCCGTCTGCGCCTGCAAGACAGTCGTATACCTGCTGCCACAAATCGTTTCCGCCAAGGTGAGCAAATATCATCACCGTTTTTTTGTGACGGTCGGCAGCCTCTCTTGCACATTCGGGCGTACAGTGTATGAGGTCAGGCGAAATGCAGTCATAGCCTGCATGGAAAGTAACAGGCAGCTCCAGTTTTCCAAGCTCCTCGTAAATACCGTCCATTTTCCTGTCGTTTATCATAAAATCCTGATAATCGGGGTGAAGCTTTACTCCGTGAAGTCCAAGATCTTTTATTCTTCCCAGCTCTTCAAAAGCGTCCTCTGCATCGGGGTGTATGCTTCCGAAGGATATGAATCTTCCTCCGTCCTGCTCCTTTGCCCAGTCGTTTATGACCGTCTGCTGCGACGGCTTTGTGGCTATGGGCAGAAGCACTCCCCTGTCCACTCCCCAGCGGTCGAACATTTCCTCAGTCTGCGACACCAGACCTCTTGTATACGGCGTCAGTCCGCTTACGTCCTGCAGCTTCTGCACGGCTCTGTCAGCCACCTTGGGATTGAAAGCGTGAACGTGAAAATCTATCAGCATAAGATCCTTTCCTTTCAGAGATTTATTCCGCAGATAATTATATCACACACCTTTTTCGATTTCAAGCAAAAACCTGCTTTTTTCATCATTTTCTCACATTTTCCGCCGTAAGCCGACACAAGCGGACGTTTTGTTTTTTCATATCACTCGCCTTAAGTAAAATAAAAAATATTTCGATTTAACATAAGTGTATTTTATTCATAATATAAAGCCCTATGTAAATTTACAATTTGTATACAATGAGAGGAAATCCATAAAAACCGCCTTGCAGTTTTGTTTATAATTATAAACATTTTAGTATTGCAAATCGTTATAATGTGTGATAAAATATATTTTACATAAGAAAATTCACATATGATCGCTTTTACCTAGCGGAAAGGAATGTACACATAATGCAAAATAAAATGTCTGCCGCAGAGGCGCTTGCACTCAAGAATTCGAGAAAGAAGAAATTCGGTGCGAAAACGCCTCTTTTTGTTTTTCTCGGACTGCTTGCGGCAGCGGTGGTAATAGCCGGAGCTGTTATCGGTTATCAGATAGTCGAAAGCAACAGGGTCTCAAAGGCGCAGAGCGTTATCGCACAGCTGGAGCTTAACGTTACAGCAAAACAGCCTGAGTTTGAAGAAAACGGCGACTGGGACAACGACGGCATAATGAACGGAAAAGAAGGCAGAGAGGGTACCAACATTCAGGACGAGGACACCGACGGTGACGGTATTTCCGACGGTGACGAGCTGAAGCTTGGTACAGACCCGCTGAAAGAGGATACAGACGGCGACGGTCTTTTGGACGGCTATGAGCTTATGGCAGGTACTGACCCCAGAAAGACCTCTACCGACGGAAAGACTGATGACGCCGACCGTGAGCTTACCGTAAAGAAACAGAAAGGTCAGGTAACTCTTGAGGTAACAGGCAACGCCAACGTCAGCAACACCACTATCGAAGAGCTTGACATTTTTGGTATCACGGCGAACACCAGCATAGTCAGCAAGGCATATGACTTCTACTGCGATTATGATTTCAAATCCGCAAAAGTCACATTCAAGCTTGATGACGACAAGATCACAAGAATGGGTTATTCCTACGACGATCTGACAATACTCAACTTCGACCCCGATTCTCTTGATTACACAAAGGTCGATTCCACCGTTGACAAGAGCGCCGGTACTATAAGCGCAGAGCTAAAGCATTTTTCCACCTATGTAGTGGGCATTGAAAAAACTGCAAACGATGCGGCGACCACAAGGATAGCTTTTCTTGTTGACAACTCGGGCTCAATGTATCCCAAGGAGCTGTGCGCTCCCTCTACCGAAAACGACGTTGATTTCAAGAGACTTGATTTTGCAAGCAGTCTTATAAACAAGATAGACGGAGATTATGTTTTCTCAGTTGCAAAGTTCACGGGAACATATACAAAGCTGCAGGACTTCACCTCCGACCGCCAAAAGCTTAAAAACGCTCTTGACAGCATCAGAAACGATACCGAGATATTCAACGGAACTCACAGCCAGTCGGCTCTTGAGCAATGCATGAATGAGTTTTCGGCAGATTCAAACGGCAAGTACAGAAACATTATTGTTATGCTCACCGACGGCGAATCGGACGAATCGTATCCAAAGACCATAGCTCAGCTTTCCGAGATAGCAAAGAACAAGAACATCATCGTTCTTACGGTCGGTCTTGGACGTGATATCGACAGACAATGGCTCCAGGAATTTGCATATTCCACGGGAGGAAAATATTATTCCGCTTCCGACGCAAACGCCCTTGACGATGTTTACAGACAGATCGTTACAACGCTCAACTACGATATCGTAAACTACTCCGAATCGGACGACAAGCTCAGCGGATATGCACTTTACAACACGGGCTTTGAGCCTGACACCAACGGCTTCTGCTTCAAGAATTTCAGAACAGCCACCACTCCCAGCGTTGATTTCGGAATGGCTGTTATGGCCAGAGACTGGTATCTTGGAAATGTTCCAATGTCTTTGGGCGATATCTCTCCCAAGGACGAAAGTACACAGAAATACGATGCAGCAGGCTATGATCTCAGCGGCACCGAGGTAGCTGACAACTACAAAAACCGCACTCCGCTGTATAACATATTGCCGTCTGTGTTCACCTGCGAATACAGCGACATCAGACAGTATCTTGATTACGACAGCAAGGGCGATACGCTGAAAATAAGCAGCAAATATGCTTCAAGCGCCGAAGGCTGCGGCTGGAAGGCTGATAAATACCCCATAGACGGCGGTAATCTTGACTGGAGCTATGTCGAGCTTCTTTCTATCGACGTTGCAAATTCTCTGCCCAACATCAGCAAGCGCTACTCAGAATGGGAAGCTCAGCTGCTTGCGGCAATATACAGATTCAACGCTCTGCAATGGGACGATTCGCAGTATGAATTCAATCTCACCAACGGCGACGCAGGCTTTGAACGCCTTAAAAAGCTGCTCAGTCAGGGAGTTCCCGTTGTGACCACCATTGACGATATCCATACCGTTAACGCTATCGGACTTATCCAGGATTCTTCATGCCACAGAAAATATGTGCTGCAGGTTTATGACAACAACTATCCCGGAAAGGTCAAGGAGATCTACATCGAGAAAAGACCCATAGGCACTTACGACATCAAGGACGGACGTGCAACTCTCAAAGACACCAGCTTTGAGTACTCCACCACCTACGAGGGCAAGCTTGTGGGACTGTCCTTCTCGGACGTTGATACGCACTAATAACAAGAGGGTTTTGCTGTATTTCGGCGAAACCCTCATTTTTCATAAAAATGGCATCGCAAGGTGAAAATCCCTCGTGGAAAACGTTTACTCTATTTTTTGCACAAATTTTCAATGTGAAAATTGTTAGAATTTACGTTGATTTTATGTAATAAAATTATCAAAAACACTTGATTTTATGGGAACAATCTGATATAATTATCAATAGAATTGAGTTACAATTCGTAAAACATATTTGAATATGGAGGAGATTTGAAATGAAAATTTCTAAGATTTTCGCTGGTATGTCAGCTCTTGCTCTGGCTGCTACAATGACTGTTACAGCTTCTGCTGATCAGCCTGCTGAGAAGACATTCACTTACACAATCACACCTGATATGCTTCAGGCTGCTATTGATGCAGGTAAGGTAAATCCCGGCGAGGAGCAGGTTGGCGAAGAAGGCAGTGAGATCACTGCTTACAACATCGGCTTCAACATTCAGTTTGGTCACTTCATGGACGGTACTTGGTCAGCTTCAGTTAAGGGCGCAGGCGTTCTTGGCATGGAGCTTGCAGAAGACGGCAAGTCCGGTTACTGCACAGCTGAAGTAGTTGGCGAGACACCTATGTGGGTAGCTAATGACTGGGGCGGCAACTACGCACAGTGCAAGGCTGAAAACCTTACAACAGGCGCTAACTGGAACGGTGCTTGGATCCAGTTCTATACAACTGACTACAGCGATGTTGAGATCACTATCACAGTTGACGGAACAAACGCAACTTGGGACGAGATGGATCCTGCTGCTGAGGATTATGCAGGCTGGACAGTTCTTCGTGCAATGGACACATTAGATGCATCTGAGTGGCAGCTGATCGAGGAGGATGCTGCTTCTGCTGAGACTCCAACAGATGAGCCTACAGACGAGCCAACTGATGAGCCTACAGATGAGCCAACTGACGAGCCTACAGATGAGCCTGCAGATGAGCCAACTGACGAGCCTACAGATGAGCCAACTGATAAGCCTTCAACAGACACTCCTGCTGCAACTGATGACGGAAAGACTGAGACTCCTTCCGACAACACAGCTAACCAGGGCACAGGTGCTGCTGCAGGTGTTGCTCTTGCAGGTATCGCACTCGCAGGCGCTGCATTCGTAGTTTCTAAGAGAAAGTAATTTTTCTTAAAAAACATAACGCATATTAAGGGCTTTCAGACGAAAGCCCTTTTTATTGTATATTATAAACGAATAAGTAATCGTTTTCTGTACAAATTGACTAAGAATGAGTGTTTTTATTGTGCAAATATAATATTGATTGTGACATAAAATTATGATATAATCAAGGTGTAAAATTTGTTTGGTTTCTGTGAAGAAACAAAAATTGGAGGTAATTATAATGAAGAAGATACTTGCTTCAACATTGGCTATTCTTATGACCGCTTCAATGCTCACTGCTTGCGGCGATTCCGATGCAAGTTCAGCTGCTTCTGAAAGCAAAGCTGATACTGCAAGCTCAGCAGCTGCCGAGTCTGCTGCTGAATCTGAGGCAGAGTCCGCAGCTGAGTCCGAGGCTGAGTCCGCAGCTGAGTCTACTGCTGAATCTGAGGCTGAAAGCAGCGAAGAGGTTGCACAGCCTAAGGACATTTCTGAAATGCCCGCTACTCTCAAGAACTATGACACCGCTTCTCTCAAGTTCACAGCTGATATGAACGTTGAAGATTTCTTTGGTCCTTTCGCTGAGGATAAGGGCAAGGGTGCTTATGAAGGCACAGACGAGTCACACATCGAGTTCGCTGTTGAAGAGGTTGCAGGTGTTCCTATGCTCAAGATCAAAACTCTTGACCAGAACAACCTTGGCACAGGCTACAAGATCCCTAAGATAAGATTTGATATGGCTAAGCTCTTTGCAGGTCATGAGGATGTTCTGCCTACTATCTTTACTATCAAGATTGATTTTGTTACAAAGGCTGTAGGTAATTTCGTTGGCGATGACGGTTCAGAGGCTCTCGTTCCCGGTAACTTCATGGGCGCTGTTTGCACACAGCCTACCGACGGCAAGGGCGGCAACGGCTGGAACCAGCTTATCGAATTTGCTGAGGCTGAGTGGACTTCCGAGTGGGGTTCCTACGAAGTAAAGGTTCGTCCCGGTATCAAGGACGCTGCTAAATTCGTAGATTCTACAGATCCTCAGTACCTCTCGATCATGAGATGGTCCATTCCTAACGACGCTGATTTCTACATCGCTGACATCACATTTGAAGATGAGGACGGCAACGTTATCGAGTGCCCTTACGGTAAGTAATTATTTCTCTATACAAAAAAGCTGTTTCGTTTTGTGCGAAACAGCTTTTTTGCTATTTGTCGCTGTAGTTTGAAAACAAGACGGTAATGTCATCGGATATTTCTATGGATTCAAGCCTTTTGCCGCTTATTTCGGCAGAATAGGCGCATTCTCTGACCGTTCCCGTCCGGACAGATTTCTCTCCCTGCTGTCTTGTTGTTTGAGCTTTTCCAAGAATACAGCTGTCGGCGGCGCAAGTCACCAGCTCCAGCATACCGTACTGCGGAAGCTCTTCCCTGTCGGAAGTGTATGTAAGCTCTCCGAAGCTGACTGTGCATTTGTCGTTAAGCAGCGACACCTCCAGACCCTCTATAGTTTCGGGAGCGGTAAAAACAGCGTGCCAGCCTGCGCCGTCTATTCTTTCAAGCTCTGCACAGTATTCCGTTTCGTCCTGAACGATAACTGCGTCGCAGGTGAAATTCTTTTCAAGCTCCTGCGGCTTTGCTTCGCTCTTTCCGCATGATGTAAAACCTGCCGCCATGACAGCTGCCGATATAACAATAGTTGCTCTCTTCATAAAAACCTCCAAAAAACAACTGCCCTTCCCTGTTATGCTTCAAAAACAAGGAAAGACAGTTTTCTGATTTTCAGGAGATCAGTCCGCAAGCTTTTCAGCCTCATAAAAAGCGAATGGAAATTCCGAAATAATGTCGGTCGCAACAACTCCTCTTGGTGACCTGCTTTCGCAAAGCCTTTTCGCCGAGCTTCCCATGATGTAGTCCGCAAGCACGCAGGCGTCAACTGGCGAAGCTCCCTGAGCCGTCAGCGAACCGATAAGTCCTGCCAGCATATCCCCCGAACCGCCCTTTGAAAGCGCCGAACAGCCGAAATCGGTAATAAAGCATTTGTCTGCGGTAACGGTCAGAGTCTGGGCGCTCTTGGCATGAACAGTCACGCCGTATTTCTTTGCTATGCTGTGAGCATATCCCATAACGTCGCCCAAAGCACATTTTGTATCCACTCCGCACAAACGTGCCAGCTCCCCGATGTGAGGCGTAAGAATGATCTCCGTCTGCTTATCCTTTAATACATCTATATGCTCGGACAGACAGTTTATGCCGTCTGCGTCTATTATCAGCGGACATTTTGCTTGCTGTACAATTTTTTGTACTAATTCCACCGTACTTTTATTCTTGCCCAGACCGCAGCCAATGACCGCCGCCTGCGATACTTCAAGCTGTGTAAGTATGGTATTTATATTTTCAGCCGAAATGAATCCGTCCTCGTCGGCAGTCAAAGCCGTAAAGGTACATTCGGGAATACGCTGCCCCATCCTGCTTATCACCGAAGCGGGAGTACACAAATTCACGATACCCACGCCTGAGCGCATAGCCGACATCGCCGAAATGACCGCTGCTCCCGGATATTTTTGCGAGCCGCACACAAGAGCGCACTTTCCGAAAGTACCCTTGTGACCGTTTTCGGGTCGGGGCGGAAGCATAGCCGCAGCCTGCTCTGCCGCAGCTTTTGCGATATCCATTCCCATATCCTTCTCCCAACCGTTGGGAATACCAATATCCGCAACGGTTACTTTTCCGCAAAAATCCTTTGCGGGAGCAAGATACAGTCCAAGCTTGCCCCTGTGGAAGGTTATCGTCTCGTCGGCGGCGAAGGTGTTTTGAGAAACCTGTCCGTTAAGAGAATTGACACCCGAAGGAACATCGCAGGCAATTTTATAAGCAGAAGCATTGTTTATCACGGTGAAAAATTCCGACAGCTCGCCCTCGATATCTCCGTGAAAACCCGTTCCGAACGCGCAGTCGATGATTATACCAGCGCTGTTTACACCTTCTGCCGCCGACTGCTCGGTTCGGCTGCAAATTCTGCATCTGCCTGCCGCTTTAGCTGCGGCGTTTTTTGCAAGCTCTGTTTTAGGCTCACCGCAGCACAAAACTATCGTCGGCAAAATTCCTGCATCTGCAAGATATCCTGCGGCAACAAAGCCGTCTCCGCCATTGTTGCCCGAACCCACAAGAAACAGCACATTTCTTTTCATAAGCTTCTCAGCCCTGCGGAGAATATGCTCTCCAAGCGCCTCTCCGGCATTATCCATAAGCTCTCCCAGTCTCACGCCAAGCCGCACCGAAGCCTGCTCAGCCATTCTCATCTGATCGGGAGTTAAAATATCATACATACTGCTCGTCCTTTCATTCTTTTTTATAGGCAATGCAAACAGCCTGCGCAAATTCGGCGGTATGGGTAATGCTCACAGAAAATTCAAGACCCTTTTCCTCCGCTATCTGCTTTGCGCAGCCGCTCAGTTCAAGATAGGGAGCGCCCAGCTCATTCCGCAGCACGGAAACCTCATTGAGGGAAAAGCCTCTCACTCCCGTGCCAAGCGCCTTTGCAAAAGCCTCCTTTGCCGCCCAGTTTCCTGCCATAGACTCATAGGGAAGCTTTTTAGACAAAAAAAGAGCCTGCTCCTTTTCAGAGAAAACTCTTTCTACAAACCGCTGATTTTTTACGCTTTTTTCTATCCGTGAAACCTCTGCCATATCAATTCCCACAGTATACATAGCGTTTCACTCCTACACATTGCTTCTGATATTTCGTGGAAGATAAGGCTTTATCAGCTCCAGCATCTCTTCCGTGGGAGTAAAATAAACCACGGTATCTCCCAGACTTTTATGCTTCAGCCTTACATAATAGTCCGTCTGCTCAGGGTCTTCCGCAGTAGCTTTTACATATGTATCTGCATTTGCGGTGTCTGCGCTGTCGTCGGCAACTCCGAAAGCTTCTGCTGCTCCGAATCTTACAGTGCAAAGACGCTTTCTTGAACGCTGAGCTGTTATTTTATCAAAATCCATTTCGCCGTTGGTGAGGATATACTCATACTCAACGTCAAAATTAGTCACAAGATAATAGCCGCCGTAAAGAACAAAGCCTGCAAACAAAATTCCGAAAAGCACGAACTGCGTTCCGAATGTAAACAGAAAACACATCATCGCCAGCGCCACCGCTGCAAGTATTATCAAAAATCTTGACACGCTTTCGTTCTTGCTGGGAAGCTTTCTTACTATCTGTTCCTTGAAAATGTCCATTTTTATTTATCCTCTCATGTATAATATGGTATTTTTCCTGCCGTTTTAAGCGTTATAAAATTATTATATCACAGCGGCGTTTTTTTTTCAAGATGTTTTTGTGTCGGGCTTGTGAAAATGAGATTTTTATCTTTCCAAAAAACATATGACATATGTAAATTTCCGCACTTCATATTTTATTAATCAGAGTGTTGCACAATGTTAATGTCACTAATGCTATAATTGTTTCAAACAATAAGTATTATTGTTGTGCAGTTTTTACATAAAAATTACTGCGACCACATTAAAAGACAACATTTTAGGAGGAATCAGAAATGGCTAGATTTACTTTGCCAAGAGATTTGTATCACGGAAAGGGCGCACTTGAAAACCTGAAAACACTTAAGGGTAAGAAGGCTGTCATCGTTGTTGGCGGCGGCGCAATGAAGAGAAACGGTTTTCTTCAGAGAGCTGAGGATTATCTGAAAGAAGCAGGTATGGAGGTTGCTCTTATCGAGGGCGTTGAGCCTGACCCTTCAGTTACTACCGTTATGAACGGCGCTCAGAAAATGCTGGAGTTCGAGCCTGACTGGATCGTAGCAATGGGCGGCGGCTCTCCTATCGACGCTGCTAAGGCTATGTGGATAAAGTATGAGTATCCCGAGTGTACATTTGAGGATATGTGCAAGGTATTCGGTATTCCCGAGCTGAGAAAGAAAGCTCATTTCTGCGCTATTCCTTCTACTTCAGGAACAGCTACAGAGGTAACTGCTTTCTCTATCATCACAGACTACGACAAGGGTATCAAGTATCCTATCGCTGACTTTGAGATCACTCCCGATGTAGCTATCGTAGATTCAGACCTTGCTGAAACAATGCCTCAGAAGCTTACAGCTCACACAGGTATGGACGCTATGACTCATGCTATCGAGGCTTATGTTTCAACAGCTAACTGCGATTATACAGATCCTCTGGCTATCCACGCTATCGAGATGATAATGAACGATCTGGTTCCTTCCTACAACGGCGACATGGCTGCAAGAGGAAGAATGCACAACGCTCAGTGCCTTGCAGGTATGGCATTTTCCAACGCTCTGCTTGGTATCGTTCACTCAATGGCTCACAAGACAGGCGCTATCTTCCAGGATTACGGCGCACACATTATCCACGGCGCTGCAAATGCTATGTATCTGCCTAAGGTTATCGCATTCAACGCTAAGGACGAAACAGCCAAGAAGCGTTACGGCGTTATCGCTGATTATATGCACCTTGGCGGTTCTAATGATGACGAGAAGGTTGACCTGCTCATCAAGTATCTTCGCAAGATGAACGACGACCTTAACATTCCTCACTGCATCAAGAACTACGGCGCTGACAGCTATCCATGTGAGCAGGGCTTCGTTCCCGAGGAAGTATTCCTTGAGAGACTTCCTTCTATCGCTAAAGAGGCTATCGGTGACGCCTGCACAGGCTCCAACCCACGTCAGCCTTCACAGGAAGAGATGGAAAAGCTCCTCAAGTGCTGCTACTATGATACTGAGGTTGATTTCTAATCAAAACCGCATAGAAATACATATCCCCGTCGGAAATATCCGGCGGGGATTTTTTATCATGATAATCAAAGTTTTCAGACTGTGACGCAACCTGTTCACAACTATCATTCGGCAAGTATCTCACAGAACCTGTCATAAAGCTCCTGCGATTTTGCCGTGATATCTGCGTTATTGTAATATACCTCATCAAATGCCGCCTTGAAAGCGTCAATAAGCTCGGAGTTTTCAAGGTCGGGATTTATGCAGTCAAGCTTGCTGCTGTTGTCGGTCATTTTCTGATTGGCTTCAAACTGAATACCCTTCAGCATATCCTTTGACTCCAGCACCTCTAATATGGACGTGCTTAACGGTATTCCCTTTTCCAGTCCCTGCGCCTGAGCCATCTCTTCACTGTTGAGCAGAAAATCCACCAGCTTTGCCGCCTCTTTCGGGTCGCCGGTATCCTTTCTTATACAGTAAAGACTTGTAGGCTTTGCATACCAGCCGTAAAGCTTAGCGTCCTCCATTACCGGATATTCGCCGACCTCAACAGAATAACCGTTTTCAATAGCCGGAGTGCAGTAATACTCGGCGTCTGATATCCAGTAGACCACTCCTGCGGTGATGCCGTTCCTGAAATCATTCTTTTCAATTTCATCAATAGGCTTTGAGACCTTGTTGTCTATAAGCGACTTGTAAAATTCCAGCATAAGGGCTATATCTTCGGCTTCATATGCCAGCTCGCCGTTGTCGGTAAGCATCTTCCTGCCCGTCTGCTGCTCGGTATGCGCAACCGTCAGCAGCCACATTGGTTTCAGATTTATTTCCAGCGGATATATTCCGTCCGCCGACATCACCTCTGCGGCTTTGAAAAGCTCATCCCACGTTTTTGGCAGGCTCAGCCCGTACTGGTCGTAAAGAGTTTTATTATAGTAAAAGGTCTCCGCATTGAGGGCTGTGGGTATTCCGTTGAGCTTGCCGTTTATAACGCCGTATTCAAGCTGCCCGTCGGTGAAATTATCAAGCGCTATGCTGTCGCTCAGCTCATAAAGATCGTAAAAGCCTTCGCCGTCGGGAGAATACTTATGAAGCCAGTCATAGTTTATCTGCATAACGTCAGCTTCGTTGTGGAACGCCATTTCAACGTCCATTCTCTTCTGAAAACCTGTCCACTCGCTGTATTCGGGCACAACGTCTGTTGACGGATTTTGTTTTTCAAATTCCGCAATGGCTGAAATGGTATAGTCGTTGCGCACGTCCTTTCCCCACCAGGAGAAATATATCTTTGTGGACGGCGCAATTATCTCTGCCGTGTTTTCTCCGCAGGATACAAGACACACAGCGGCAGCCGAAAGCGCTATCAGTCCCGTTTTATTCAGTTTCACACTACCGCCTCCCGCCATAGTTATTTTTTCATCGAGTCGTAAAATATGCAGCTGTCCTTTTCTGCCTTCATTGAAAGCTCCAGCGCCTTTGATGCGCTTTCATACAGCTCTTCAAAGGTCTTCCCGTTTTCGGGATAAACACATACGCCCATTGCCATGTAAAGCTTCTGATCCTGCTCCTCTCCCATGTAGAAGCTCTTGAATTCCGAGCACACGGAGTTGCAGCGTTCTTTAAGCAAATTGTGAGCCTTGAACAGGTCAAAATCAGAAAAGTCGGCAAATATCACAAACTCGCTCTCTTCGTTTAATCCGATAATGTCCTTTGCGCCGAATGAAGCTGTAAGCAGGTCGCTCAGCTTTTTAAGCGCTTCATCGGTATACTCGCTTCCTAGTCTTTTTCTTATAAGCTCAAAATCCTTTATCTTCACCAGCGCAAAAGCATAGGTGCTTCCCATAAGACAGGTCTCGATGCGGTCAGATATTTCTTCCTCCACCCCAAGACCGTTGTAAAGTCCCGTCACAGAGTCGATATAATCGCTGCTGCGCATCATTCTGCGCCAGCCTGCACCGTAAGAAGTGTATTTTGACGATATCAAAAAGCCTATTGAAATAGATATCACAAGTGCGATAAAGCCAAGAGCAATGATCTTTGTATCGGTATCAGCCGACGCAGTTATAGCGGTTTCGGTCTTGATACAGCAATAGACCTTCCAGCCCTGCTCGCCCTTGACAACAGCTCCGATGTAGTTATCACTTATAACGCTTACGCTTTCGTTATCGGGGAACAGTTCTGCCAGCTCCTCAGGAATTTTCTCGCCTATATCCTTATCAGTGTTGGGCGAGGCATAAAGCAGATTTCCCTTGCTGTCGGTAAAATATATCATAGCCGCCGAGGACGCAACATTTTTCTCGAAAATGTTGTCAAACTCGGTGGTATAAAATGACGTTAGCATAACGGCGTTTTCATTTATTATTTTGATAAAGTACATTCTGCTGCTGTTGCCGTTATAATTGCCCAGCCATGCGCTGCCGTTTTTCTCCTCAGCCATATCGTACAGCTTTTCAAACATATTTTCGCCGAAAATATCAAGAGTTCCGTCCGAGACCTTTCCCGTGTGGTCACCGTTGCGGTAAATAATACCCAGATCGCAGAAATTCTCGGTCAGTCCGATGGTCAGCAGCTTTTCGGTAATGAGCTGCTCCTGCTGTATCTCCTCATAGCTTTTTTCGTTATCGTCTGTGGGATAATATGAAACATAATCCTTATCGCTGAAAATCGCCACGCCGGATTTTTCGATATCCTCAAGAAAATTGCTTACTCCCTTATGAAGCTGCAGGCTCA
>JBJERD010000221.1:0-14815 GCA_051882095.1 Oscillospiraceae bacterium | reverse complement strand
CGGCAGGGGAAACCATGCCGATGATAATCGTTCAGGATCAGAACTGGTCGGCGGTAATAGATCTGCTGGAGAGGCTATGCGAGTGTCAGGAAGAAATGCTGAAAATGCAGTCGGAACTGATGACGGAAGAAGAAATGAAAAAGTATCTGGAAAATCAGAAAGTCATCTGCGAACAGTCGGAAACAGCTTGCAGAGCAATTCAGAAACAGACAGCGGAACAGTCGGCGCAGACGCTGACAAGTCTGATAAGTCAATGCGAAAGCTTGAAGCTACAGGCTGGGAAAATGAGCGAGGAGTACTCCTTCAAGCTGAAGAGCTTAGAAGAATGGAAGTCAAAGCAAGGCTTGAAACTGCTCAAAGCGGTGGTGATATCTCAATCGGTGCTGCTGATATTATCGGCGGCATTGCAGCTGTGGCTACGATGATCGAGGAGCCGACTGATGATGACGAGTTCATTTATCATGAGGACAGCAAGATACTTCGTGAAGAGAGAAAGCACAAAGAAGAACTTGGTATGAAGATGTAAATTGATTAGGAAAGGACTGATTAAAATGATCAAAACAAAAATCACAGGCAGAACAATCGGAAAGACATCAAGGAGGGCGATAACAGAATGGCAGAAAAGAAAATCACAAAGATTTGCAAAAGAGAATATGACCTTGATAAGCCGTTATGCAAGGACGATCCCCAGGTGCAGTCGGCTGAATATACCGACCATTACATTGACGGCGTGACATACAGAGTGTGGTCGGCGTTCGAGGGCAGGACCGACCCGGCGGAAAGTCTCGGCGGACTGATGCTCAGAAAGCTTGAATCGGGAGAGGAAGTCGGCGAGGTGGTTGACGAATTTGAAGAAGAAACAGAGCGTATTCTGAATGACTCCATGATGATGTAAAATTTCACAACTAAGTCTTATTAAAATTCCACAAAATATATTACAGACAGCGGATTTCACTGGCTTTTCTAAAACAAATATGATAAAATATCAGTGCGGAAGATACCGCAAAAGCTTATTGAGATCCGCTGCTGAGAAAGGAGTTATTATGAAAAAACAGCAGCAATACAACGCAGCGCTCTATTGCAGATTATCTGTTGACGACGGAAACTTCGGCGGAAGCGTGTCTATCGAAACACAGAAGATTCTGCTTGAACAGTACTGTAAAGACCATTCGATCACAAACTATACTTTTTACTGTGATGACGGCTGCAGCGGAACAAACTTTAACAGACCGTCCTTCAAGAAAATGATCGAGGACATAGGCAATGGGAAAATCAATCTTGTCATCGTAAAAGACCTTTCAAGATTCGGAAGAAATTATGTTGAAACGGGTATGTATGTTCAGCAGTTTACAGAACGCAATGTGAGGTTTATTGCGGCGGACGACAACTATGATTCACTTACAAACGGCGATGATCTACTGTTCCCCATAAAGAATGTAGTGAATGAAATGTATGCCCGTGATGTTTCCAAAAAGACAAAGGCGGCAAAGAAAGCCAAGGCAAGAGCAGGACAGTTCATAGGTTCAAAGGCGCCGTTCGGTTACAAGACAGACCCTGACGACCGTCATCATCTGATTGTTGACGAACCTGCCGCAGCGGTAGTCCGCAGAATTTTCAGGCTTGCTTCGGAAGGTGTCGGCTACAACAAAATGGCTAAGATTTTTCGGGAAGAAAAGGTGTTGACGCCTATTGCATATTTTAATCTCAACAATCCCGACTACTTTAAGTCGGACTACTGGCGCAAGGAATTTGACTGGCACGTTACTTCGATAAGAGCGATACTGGACAACGAGGTGTATCTCGGAAAGCTTGTTTACGGAAAACAGCGCAACAAGTCAATGAAAAGCAAGGAGAAGGTACGCAACCCGAAAGAGGACTGGATAGTGGTTGAGAACTGTCACGAACCTATTATTTCACAAGAGCTATGGGATACGGTTCACAAGATCCTGAACGCCAAGCATCGTCCGGCAAAGACCGGAGAGGTTCAGATGTTTGCAGGGCTTCTCTACTGTGCAGACTGCGGTCATGCGCTCACATACTCACAGAAACAGCGCAAAGATGGCAGCTATCACGGGGCTTACTCCTGCTGGATGTACAAGACTCACGGAAAAGAATACTGCGCGTCCCACTACATTACCTTGGACACGATCTACAATCTTGTGCTTATTGATATTCAGCGGAATTTGTTCAGTTACAGGAATAACAAAAAGCAATTCAGAGATCTGCTCAGCAATAAATATATGGCGGTTTCACAAAAAGAGGCGGTAAATATACAGGCTGAATACAATAAAAAAGTCAAGCGCTGTGAAGAACTTGACAAGATAATATGCAAGCTTTATGAGGACAATGTACTTGGAAAAATCAGCGACGGCAGGTATGAGGCTATGTCCAGGGGCTATGAGGAAGAGCAAGAGGAGATAAGAAAGGCATTACCACAGCTTAAATCAAGGCTTGAGGAGCTTGAACGTCAGACCGACTCGGCGGACAAGTTCATAAATGTAATACGCAAGTACACGATAATCGACGAGCTTGACGCAGCGATTCTAAACGAGCTTATCGACAAGATTGTTGTGCATCACAAGGAGAAAACGGCTGATGGTCATGTGTTTCAGCAGATCGAGATTTTCTACAGGTTCGTAGGCAAGCTTGATTCGGGCAAGGCAGGCACAAAAGCGGCTTGATAAAAAATATTATATTGTCGCTTTAATGACAGCCCATGGTCGTCGGTTCGAGTCCGACTATCAGCTCCATTTGCAGCGTTGTTAGAATTGTTGCCGGGCGACCGCAGCCACCACCAGCAGAGTCCGGTTTAATCGAATCCCCCGATCAAGCCGTCGGATCGCATTTCCTACGGCTGTAATCTCCGTCTGTCGCTGTTGATCCACGCGCCGAGCAGGTTTTGACAATCTGCACTCTATCGCGAGATCTGCTCGTATTGCTTCGGCAGAATGCAGTTCTGCTCACGAGCCAACAGCGAAAAGTATGCAAGCAGTTTCAGGTTCGTCATGGCTTGGTGCTGAAACTCAAGCCGTTTATCACGGGAAGAAGGGTTGTCTTTCGTAACGAAGGTATCGTTGGCGCGGTACAGTGCTTCGATCACGTCGGGCGAAAGATTCTGCAATCTTGACGTAAACGTAAAACGAAACTGCTTCGGCGACTTTTGCGTGACGGTCATCACGTAGGAACACAGATCTTTTGCCTTTGTAATTACTGTCAGTTCGCTTTGTTTGTGTTCCATCCGAAAAACCTCATTTTCAAAAATCGAGCGACCGCCTTACTGCGGATAAGGCAAGTGCTGCGCACTTGCGATTGCGGGCTGCGCCCGCTGAGATTTGCGCCTACGGCGCTGTGGAAGATTTCAGATTAGAAGATTTAAGATCCGAGATTTATCCACAAAGCGGGACGGACCGCGCCAACATTGTAGTCAACAGTGTAACCGCTGAAATTGACGGAGCCGCCATTGTTGACATTTGCAGCGTCGTGAGAATTGTAGCCGGGCGACCGCAGCCACCACCAGCAATTGCCATTGCTGGTGTCTGTATATGCTCCTTGTGCTTTTGCATATGCCGTAGCGCTACACTGTCTTGCACTATCAGAACTGAAGTCTTTGTTCACCTCAGTAATGCTGAGCAGGAATACTTTGTCGGTCGTGTTGTTGCCGGGGGAAGTGCTGTACGACGGATTCTTGTCTGCTGTTACGGTGGAACTGATAATGCTGTTTTGTTCTTCAGAATTGAACGCAGCACTTAAAAACGTTCCGTTCAACCATTTACGAAGTGAGCAGGTTTCCCATGTTACATCTGTGTAAGATGTATTGTACTGCTGGCAGTCAAGTGCATACTTGCTGATTACAAGTGCTTTGTTGCCTTCTTTTGCAAGAACAAGCCACTCGATATCTTCCTTGCCGTTAGACTTGTTATTATCTTGTTCGTATGAGCCAAAGAAGAAAGTTCCTCCAACAGGACATATTCTCATCCATCCATCAGATTCTTCAATCATTTTCCGTTTGTTTGCACTATCCTTATAATCAAGTCCGTTAAGCAGAATATATGCTGCTTCATAATCATTGGAATTGATCAACGCAACAGCTCTGTCATATTTGCTCGATGCAATAACATCACTTTTGCCTATCTCTTCTAACAGTGCATACGCAGCTTCATAATCACCGGAGTCGAGTAAGCTCATTGCTTTATTCAACTTTTGCTTCGGTATAATAACTGTTGTTAGAACAATCAAAAACGCGATGCATACAACAACGATAGACGTTACGATGGCAGCAATCTTTTTGCGTTTCTTTGCCGCTTTTTCATCCGCAATACGTTTTTGCTCTGCCTGACGCTCGCGTTCGAGAAGGTCGGCTTCTTCCTTCGCCTTGATTTCTTCTATCTTTCGCTGACATGCGTAGCTCTGTTCGTCCGCGTCTTTCCAACCTGAAATCGATTCGTAAAGGCCAATAGCGGCTGCGCACCCTGCTATACTGTTCTTTCTCTGTAAGTTGTGAGCTGAGTCATATATGTCGTTCTTGCGGCACACCTCGGCTTTGTCGAGGCACTGCTCCACGAGGGAATCTGCATCTTGGAATCCGGAAATGGATCTGAACGTGTCCGCAGCGGCTTTATATGCCGATTCCGTATTTGCAGCGTTCATGGCGGAGACCGCGTCGTTATAGATACCAGTCAGACGCGCGTTTTCGTTACGCTCGTTGATATGCGCGATATAACCGCGCATCTCGGTTTCGAGCTTTTCGTCACCGAAGCGAAGGACTTTGCCGTAGTTTTCTCTGTCATCGAAGGGATCAGCGCAGTCTGCCAACTGCTTGCGGCTTCTGACCTGCAGATCGACCATAAGTTTTCCGAGATACTCTTCCGCGTTCTTGGGATAGATATCGAGCACCTTTTCGCAATAAATGTTCGCGTCCTGCCATTTGCCGTCCTCGAGGAACAGGAAAGCCCTCTCAAGCAAAGGTGCAACGTTGGCGTTACCCGTGCCGACAACCACCGTTTCTTTCACAGTCGCCTTCGGTTCGTCAACTTTTGCGATTTTTTTGATGCCTCTTATCAGATCCTGCACAAATCCGAGCTTCGACATATCCTGCGCCTGCAGGTGGGAGAATTCTTCCGGCAGGTCGTAGGGATCCATATCGCGATAGGCGGGGATAAGAACTTTCTTGCCGCCACTTTTCTTGACGAGGGCAAGATAACGGCTCCATTCGTTCTTTACCCACACAGCGTTGAAGTGCTCCGGTTTGGTGCCGAGCACGACCATGACCTTTGCGCTGTTCAACGCGGCAAATATGTACGGCTCGTATGCGCTGCCGAGTTTATCTTCCAGCGTGATACGGGCAAAGAAGACCTTGAAACCCTCCTGCTTCAGCTGGTAATACAGATCGTTTGCAAGCACACTGTCGGGCGTTCTGCGACCGTTGTTATCCGTTTCCTTGTAGCAGATAAAGACGTCAAACGGTTCTTCCTTCTGCGAAATGGCAAGGATGCCTTTTTGAATATCATTGATCGTTTTCGCTTCTTTTTCGTAGAGCTCGCGCTGATACCCGTCCGCGTACTGAATGGCGGATTTGTAGTTATCGTCGTCGAAGATCGACGTGAACTGGGCGCGGTTGACCGTAGGCACACGCTTGCGCGTCGCAGGGTCCTCCACGTATTCGATACCGTACTGACACAGAACAAGCGACCAGTACGCTTCCGCGTCGGTCGTATCTTCGGTCAATATCTGCTCGTATATCGCCGTAGCTTTATCAAATTCGTTATTCCGACGGAAATGGTTCGCGCGATCGTACAGGTTCGCCCGGCGATCGTCGTCAAGGCGCGGCAGCGTCTGCTTCGTACCACAGCTGTCGCATACGCCGACTGTCGCTCCCTCTGTAAATTCTATTGTGCCGCCGCACATTTTACACTTAAATATGGACATTTCTTTTACCCCCTATAGCTATTCCTTATTAGTTCGAAAAGCGGTTCAAGATCATCTGTTGTCATGTTATCTGCCGGAATTCTTACTGTGATAGAATCTTGCTCATCGATTTTTCTTTTCTGCTCATCTGTTATGATATCTTGCAACTTCGCATAGTAAAACAATGCCGAATCCCCGATGTAAGCGTAAATCAAAATAACTGGAATAATATTTTGATTTGCATATGAGGCACTGCTTGATGAAATTTTGCAAGATACATCGTTGCTGTTCTTTAATGGCACTATTCTATTCTCAGAAGCTTTTATTTGTACCAAAGCAATCTTTCCGGAAGGTATTCCATTGTCAAACAGTTCTATTATCGCATCAACACCGTAATCTCTCTCAGATAACTCTCTAAATAAGGCGTCTCCATTTTCATAGAAGCTATCTATTTTACTTCTGAGATAGTCCTTTGACTTAGTTTCGATTAAGTGAGGTTTGCTTCTTGACATATCACTTCAATGCTTTACACTTCTTATTTCTGTCGCAAACAAGAATAACGATTTCCTCTGCAATATCTTTTGCCTTTTCCGCATCGTCCGCGCCAACGGCAGAGGAAAATGCGTCCACCTTCACAGTGATCTTGGCTTCGATTACAGAAAGGGCTTCGTTTGACATCGGATCAGAATAGCGAACGGCTTCGTACACCTTTTTGCATTCTGATTTGACCGGCTCGCTTTTTGCGCGGGCGAGAATGCTTTCAGCATCGACCGTAAGGTTCTTGATATACGAAGTCTGCGCTTTGACCTTTTCGTCGACCTTGTTCACGGTATCTGCTGCCCACACTGCTTTGATAACGGCAATAGCGTTAAACGCGAGGACGACGATGCATACGATCGCTGCGATCCAAGCCGGGCAGTTCGGAATCAGCATGAGACCCGAGCCGACAACAAGCATAGCGATCAGCGCCGACCAGCTTACGGTGATCAGCGGGAGATTCAGAAACATCTTCTTGAGGTTTTCCGCTTTGAATGCGAAATAGGCGCACACGAGGTTGCCGATAAACGCGGCAGCAATAAACACGAATGCGATCCAGAAACGCGCGTCATAATTGATAACGTAGCCGGAAATGATCGGACGAACGAGGAATACGACGGCGCACCATACTGCGAGTAAGATCGCCCATATCAGAGCATAAAATTTGAAATTCTTTTTCATCGTTCCGTTCCTCCGTTAACCCATTATGTCAGAAAGCAGTTTTGCTTTCATCTGGTTGAATTCTTCTTCAGTGATGACACCTGCTTCTTTCATCACAGTCAATTTTTCGACCTTTGCCTTGAAAGCAGCCATGTCATCCGTGGGCTGTGCCGGTTGCGTCGGTTGTGCGGGCTGAGTTGCTGCGTTCATAGCATTGTTGACCGCACCGCCGACTACGCCACCAACAGCGCCGCCGACGCCTGCCATCGTGCCGAGCCCGACACCCATATTGGTAAACTGACCGACGGCTTCGTTCTGCGCGACCTTTTCTGCAACGTCAAAGCCGCGTTCCTGCGCGTAGGTATAACCTTCCTGCGCACGTTTGGTCGCCTGCGCCTGAGAGTCGATAACGACCTTCTGTGCTTCGGTTTGCGCGTAAATGATATCCGTTTGCTGACGGAGTTTCGCTTCCGCGATATCCGCATACTGACGGAAATGCAGTTCCTTGAACTTTTCGTATTGTCTATCGCCGTCCGGTTTAACGATGTTGGTAACGAAAAAGCGTTCCAGCGAGATACCGTAATCGGCAAAATCGGGGATGAGGAGTTTATGTATATTCTCGGAAAACGCCGTCAGGTTTTCGTCGATTTCGAAAATGTTGATCGCGTTTGCCTTGATGACCTGCGCGATATAGGTCTTTACACGCGTCATCAGGAATGCGCGGAAGAAGGAGACCAACTTCTGCTGACCGAGATAGTTTTCTGTTCCGACAAGCTTGACAAGTAACTTGCGGCTGTCTTCCGCACGGAGCGACATCTCGCCGGACGCGCCGATTGCAAGCGGGAATCCGTACTGCGGATCGATATACTGCACCTTGCTGTCGGTACCCCATTTGATTGACATCTGCTCGGTCTTGTTGATGAAATAGACCTCGCAGTGGAAGGGCGTCTGATCGCCGGTCGCGCGTTTCAGTATTTTACCGATCTTCGGGATATTCTGTGTTTCAAGCGTATAACGCCCGGCGCCGAACATATCCAGCGCCTGACCGTTCATAAAGAAAAATGCTTCCTGCGATTCATGAACGATAAGCTGAGTAAGACTATTGAAATCTTCGCTCGGGTGTTTCCAGATGAAAGTGCTGTTATCGCCTTCGTATTTGATCACTTCACAGATTTGTGCCATTTGTGTTCCTCCTATTCGATTCTGCCCACAATTTTTCTAATTCACTGAACGGAATGTCCTTTTCAATGCAAAAGCCCTTTATCTTGCTCATCGCAGTAATATTAGGCGTCGCCCTGCCGTTTTCCCATCGATTGATGGTAGCAACTGACACGCTTAATGCTTTTGAAAATGACTCTTGAGACATAAGAGCTTTTTGCCGAATATCCTTCAGCATTTCAGCTAATGACATATTGCTTACGTTCTCCTTTCAAAAGATACGCTTTATTACAACATTAACTTATTATAACATTAACCCATCATTTTGTCAAGAAGTTAACAGGCATCATTTGGAAATATTCTGTGAGAGTGGGCACCATTTTTGGCACCCGTTTCGGTGCCCGTCTTTCATTCGGCTTTATGCGCTTTATAGAAATTGTGAAAGATAGCGCAAATTATGCCTTTCCCATGTGAAAATGGCGTAGTTTGCGCTATTTATATACATTATGGAAGTTATCAGGGGGTGAGTTCAGTCCTCCTAAGGGCTAGTTGTAGGTTAGATTCCTACTGGGGGTGCCAGTCCCAGCCCGGACGAGGCAGAATTCGACATAATTTTGCGGTGCAGGATTTTTAATTCCGCTGCGAAAGGATATCTGTTTTATGCAGGCAACACAATGGGACACCCCGTAAACTTGGCGTTTACGGGGTGTTTTTTGTATCATGTGTTAGTCTGACGCCTTGGGGTGTACGGGGGAAGTATTTGTGGATTTCTGCAGACCATGATAGAACCAATAGCTGTTATCTTTATGCTGTTTTTGATCGAAATACCTATAAAGGTATTACAGCTTAATTGAATGAAAGAAAATACTGTAGGGTAGTCGTGCTTGCTTTAAGTTTATATTCCCTTTATAGCATTCCAAAGCATATCTCTGCCAGAATAATTCCAATATCGAATATCCTGTTCAATAAATAGCCATTTCAAAGTCTTTATAATCAATTCTGCTGAGAAGCCCGTTTTAAATGTCAAATTAATTTCATCATCGTTTATTGACTCGCATTTGTATACCTTTTCCAATACTGAATACAGTTGCTTATATTTTTTTGAATTCTCCTTCTTCTTTTCTGTTAGATCAATAATAATATCATCATGTTTTGGATAACTGCGTTTTCTGCCGTCAGGGTTGAAATTTATATTCTCAACTCCAACTACAAAATCAAATCCATTATGAAGATTAGCAGGTCTTCTAAGATAGATTCTGTTTCCGTCACTAATTGTTTCAACATAATATGTATATCTGCTCGCTAAGTCTTCCTTACCTTGCCCTGGTTCTTCCTTTGAAAGTTCATTAACAACGCTCATTCTGATTTTATTTCTATCTCCTACTGCATTAAAGTTAAAAACTACTTGGTGTTCTGCCATGATAACACTCCTTTCAAAGTCCCAAAAAGGATAACGGTAGTTCATTAAAATAATACGAACAACCTACATATTCGATATAGGATAATACGTCATAATACTTGTCCTGTTTAAACCAATCACTGAGAACGTATGTATACTCAATATCATATTCCATTTGTGACACAAGTTTTTCATACTGCATTTTTTTATATAAGCACGTTTGGAGTTTTTCATCAACAGAACCTGCTACACTCTGAAATTTCTTTTCGATTATATACACGGTTCTATTTCTGATATTTATGAAAGCATCATCGGGCAATAATGTGTCAGAATTAACGCTTAAATCAACATCATTTTCTTCAAGAAATCGTATGAAGGCACGTTTGGATTTACTATAGCCTAAAACTACACCTTTAGAATTGCAGACACGGCCATTTTGTGATAACCTAAATCCTTCGTTTATAAGAGCATCATTTAATGAAGTGGTTTGTTCAAAATGAAGACCATTTGCATTCGTTAATGCTCCACCGCCATGTGTATTCGGGGTTCTTGGCATAGTCAATCACTCTCCTTGAAGAATTCAGTAATATCAACACTCAATGTATTAGCTATCAGATTAAGAAAAGAAAGAGAAATACTTTTATCGCACTTTTCTGATTCGAGTTTTGTAAGATAGCTTAAACTGATTCCTGTTTTCTCACACAACTGAACTTGTGTTAGTCCTGCAATCGCTCTGTACTTTTTTATATTTTTGCCGATAACCGCATAGAGTTTTTCGTCTGATTCAAACAACACGTTGCTCACCCATTCCTTACGATAATTATAACATAAAACTAAAAACCGCATGTTTCACTTATAGTGAAACATGCGGTTTAGCATCATTATTTACTTTCTGAATACAAATAGGTATTCATGAGCTATCAAAAGGAAATTGTACTTAACACTGTTCGTTTTCCAATATCCCGTAGCTTTACAGTTGTGTTGCTCTTTTATAATAAGCTCCTTCAGCGTAAATCCTGCGTCCTGAAAAATCTTCATAACATCAAAGCTCATAGGTATCATACAGCCCTTTTGACGAGTATCGCCCATAAGTACAGCACAGAATTTACCTTTCTTTAAAACTCGATAGCTCTCGGCTGCAACAGGTTTCATTTCTTCTAAAAAGTCTTTGACTTTGAGCCTCGATAGATCTTCTGGTATTCCGTCGCTATACTTTATAATATCGGCGTAAGGAGGGTGAGTACATATCAGGTCAACGGATTCATCACTCTGGAAATATAAGTCACGAGCATCGCCCTTATGAAGATATACCCTGCCTTGTGCAGGGGGATAATCAAAATCTATTTTTTCTTTACAGCGGTTAAGTGCATCATCGTTGCAATCAACGCCAATTATATCTCTGTTGAGCAGTTTTGCCTCAACAAGCGTTGTTCCGCCGCCCGCAAACTGATCGAGAACCAAATCCCCCTCCTTTGAGTAACGGAGAATTATGTTTCTCGGAATATACGGCGACCAGTTTCCTCGCCATTTCGCATCGTGGGTAGCCCAATCGCCTCGCTTGGGAAATGACCAATGGGTGGTCATTTCGAGTTCGAAGTCGTCGGGTTCCCATTTTTTTATTTTTTTCATTTACTCTCACTTTCCAGCATTGCTTCTAAAGCATCACTCAAGCCTTGAATAAAACCTGATTTCTGTTCGATTAATATTTCTTTAATATTTTCAATGCTGTCAGGTATGCTATTTGCAACAATCATTTTCACTTTTTCTTCTATTGTATCTGTCCAATTAACTCCTCTTGAAAGAAAAGCATCTTTTAATTTATCAGACCATTTCTTATTTCCTTTAAAAATGGTTTTATCCATTATATCTACATTATATTCTTCTTTTATAGCTGAAGCATATACCCTTGGATTTAAACAATCTTCAAATTCTGCATCAGGAGAACCATTGCAAATTGTGTACTTTATATCAGACTCTTTTAGTAATCCTTTGTCTGTTGCTTTTTTTGCTGCGTTTCTGCCTGCATCATCATTATCTAATAATACTACGTATCGACACATACTTCCGTTAAGATCGTTTATATCATGTGATAAATTTCCTGTTCCACCTAAAGACTTAATTATTAATGAACTCGTTTTTAACGCTTTCCCAACTTTTTCACTATAGTAAGGAAGTATTTTCGATAATGATATTTTATCGTCTTCTCCCTCAACTACTAAAACGTAACGAGCACTTCTAAGGTTATCTGATGCCCAAACCCCGAGTATTTTACGTATCTCATTAATCGATTTAGCAGGTTTTGCAGTTCCGTTGTCAACAATAATATTGTGGGATAAATGATTTCTTTGAACAAAAAGAGGATTATGCGTTGTTATGATGACCTGATTATTATCAGAAATATTATTAATTACATCGACTAGTGCATGTATTGCTCCTGAATGTAAATGGGATTCTGGTTCTTCAATAGCGATTATTGATGCTGAACCCTTTCTATTACTTCTTTCACGTAAGAGAGCAAGTGTAACTAAACTTTTTATTCCGTCACCTTTATTAGAAATACTCGTTTGAACTCCATCATCTATTTTTATGTCAAAGTCACGACCTAACATGATTCGGTTATTATCCGAACGTAACATGAGCTGAATTTTAATATCATGAATTGGTGGTAAAAATATTTGTAAAGGTTCCAATAATTGAGTGCTTAACTTATCAAGTAAGTTTTGTTGTAATTCATTAATTTTTCTTTGAGCTGATAGATAATCAGGATCTTCTTCAAGAGATAATAGTTGACGATATATCAGTGAGGCTAATGTTTTTTTAGCCATCTCGTCTGTTCTTATTGCCTGTATGTAATTATATTCTATTCTTTCAGAAATGAACTCTATTATTTTATTAGATTTGTTTTTATATGATGATGAACCTTTTTTCGGAATTTCTATATCTGGAATATTATTTCTTCCTATTTTTATCGAAACCGGAATATCCTCATTTCCCCTAATACCAGTGATACGATGAAATTCATCTAATTCCTCATTTTTTAATTTGAAATTTAGTTTAAAAATTGAAGCTAATCCATTAGCACTTTTTCGTCCTCGTAATTGAAGTGGAAAATCTCTTTCCCACTCAAAAAAGACTTCTCTATATCCATGATTTTTGCGTCTCATCATTATGTTCATTGCAGCATCTAATGCATTTAATAGATTTGACTTTCCTTCATTGTTTTTACCAACAAGAACAGTATAATTTCCAAGTTTTATTTTGTGAGCACTTGTAATACTTCTATAATTACTTACAGAAAACTCCACTAAATCCATAAATTTTCACATCCTAAACTTATAGAGTATTTAATATATTGTTTTCCAAATCATCAATCGAATAAACAGTATCCAGAACATCAAACGTTTCCTCAAGATTACGCCTTGCACTCTGCCAGCCTTTTCCGTCGGTAAACCATACAAATGAGAATCCGTCAATGGTATCAACTTCTTGTGCTATTTGCTTATAGCTTCTTGCAGTTTCATTCAGCTTTGAGCCACCGCTGGCATAGAAATTCGTTTCGATACCATAAATCATATTTTCGGTCTTGATAACAAAGTCAAATCGTTTTTCTGCTTTGCCTTGATTAGAGATAGCAGAAAGGTCGATACCCCATTTCTCAGTTATCTCATGAATGTACATTTCCTTGAAATAGTTCTGCCCCTTGATATATCCTGCCTTAACAATAAAGCTCTCAACAAGATCTTCCATAAGATGACCGCCACGATTTTTTCTTCCGTTGGAGTCAAGACCTGTTTCAACACCCGTTGCATAATCGACAAGGCTATGAATTATATGATTTTCCATAAGCTCAAACAAGCCCGTTTTACGCATAAATGCAGTGTACTGTTCGGGTGAATAGTTCATCTTCTTGAAATTATACAAAAACTCTCCGTCACTGTCTATTGCATATATCTCATTAGCCCTGACAGCAAGCAGTAACGGAATACACTTCAATGTTTCAGGATACTTGCTTACTATCTGCATAAATTCATTTTCGATATCCTTTGAGCCAATTAATGCGTTCAAAATATTAAGCTCGACCTTGATACTATCAACGTTTCTATGTACCTTTTCAAAGTCGATGTAGTATTCATAATTGGCTATACTGTCTCTGAATTTACCAAGCCATTCATTAAAATCACGTTTCATATTTTGCTCCTAATAATTGCATATCAGCAGTTCACTGATTGTTCCTCTGCCCTTTGAATTACTGTTTATCATTCTTGTTGCAGCAACTCTATTGATAGTAAACATCTTATAAATATCATCAAAGAAGTTATCTTCTTCGTCGGTATTCTTAGGGTCGGAATTACTTGCTACGACTTTAGCCCCTTTCTGAGATATCTCCTCTATAAAGTGTCCAAGCTGTATCTGTTGTTCGTCACCAAATTCAGTTTTAGCATAGGAAGTGAATGAAGAAGTTTCGCTAAGAGGGCGATACGGCGGGTCAATGTAAACGAATGTATTATTGTCAATGAAGTCTGCACATTCGCTGTAATCTCCACACTGTACTTCAACATTTTGAATAAGTCTGCTGATAAGACGAATATTTTCAGCATCGCATATAGGCGGTTTCTTATATGCTCCCATTGGGACGTTATAAAGTCCTTTGCCATTCACTCTGTAAAGACCGTTAAAGCAAGTCTTGTTGATAAAAATGAATAGGGCAGCTTTTTCTTCTGTTGAAGCAGCGTCTTTGATAAGTTCATTAAACCTGTCTCTTTTGGCATAAAAATACACTTTACGAGCATCGTTATCCATCTTCCAAAAGAGTTTCTGCATCTCGGACAGCATAGAAATAACCTTTTCTGCATTATCTCTGATCTGAATATAGGTATTTGTGAGTTCAGGATTGATGTCATTTATTAGCACTTCTTTGGGCTGAAAATTAGCAAGCACATCAAGCAACACAGCACCGCCGCCGACAAAAGGCTCGCAGTAACGTTCGATCTTAGCAGGATATTTCTCTCGGATCGCATCAAGAAGCTGGCTTTTGCCGCCTGCCCACTTTATAAAAGGCTTTACAGTTTTATACATATCAATCACCCTGTTAATCTGATTATAGTTATCAATACCTATTTTATATTATAACACATTTATGCAGAAATTGCAATGCTT
>JBJERD010000220.1:0-14819 GCA_051882095.1 Oscillospiraceae bacterium | reverse complement strand
GTGGGTGCAAAAAGTCCTCCCTGGCTGTTTATCTTTTCAAGCATTATCTGAGACTTTCTTGTAAGAACGTGTCCTATCTGCTTCCAGTTGACAAGATCTTCACTTTCAAAAAGAGGCACTCCGGGGAAATACTGAAATGAGCTGCAAACCATATAGTATTTTCCGTTTGCTCTGCAAACGCTGGGGTCGGGATAAAAGCCTTTAACAACAGGGTTTGTGTATTTCATTGATATCCTCCTTACTTTTGTCCGTAATAAGCGTTTGCACCGTGCTTGCGCAGATAATGCTTGTCAAGAAGCTCCTGCTGCATTTTCCCCGCCTGCGGATCAATGTTCATTGCGTGATAATTCATAAAGGCTATCTCTTCAAGTACAACTGCATTGTGAACGGCTTCCGCTGCATTCTTTCCCCATGCAAAGGGTCCGTGGTTTTTTACCAGCACAGCAGGGATAGTCATAGGGTCAACTCCCCTGAACGCTTCGATTATAACAGTTCCCGTTTCCTTTTCGTATTCTCCGCCTATCTCCTGCGGAGTCATTGCCCTTGTGCATGGTATCTCGCCGTAAAAATAATCTCCCTGCGTTGTTCCCATTGGGATTATTCCTTTTCCTGCCTGAGCAAAAGATGTCGCCCAGCGGCTGTGAGTATGTACTATTCCGCCGATATTTTCAAAGGCTCTGTAAAGCTCAAGATGCGTTGGAGTGTCGCTGGAGGGCTTGTATTTTCCTTCGGCGACTTCGCCCGTCAAAATGTCAACTACCACCATATCCTCAGCGGTCATGCCCTCATATTCAACTCCCGACGGCTTTATGACCATCATTCCCGATTCTCTGTCTGCCGCCGACACGTTGCCCCATGTGAAGGTCACAAGGTTATATTTTGGAAGCATAAGATTTGCTTCAAGCACCTGTTGTTTTAATTTTTCAAGCATATTATTTCACCTTTCCAAGCTGATTTTCCGCAGCAAGTCCTGCACGGTAACGCTTCATATACTGCTCAAAACCGTCTTTTCCTCTGCTGTCGGGTCTAACGGTCAGCTTTTCCATATCTGAAAAGACCTCTCCGTCAAGCCAGTCTGCAAGACTTTTTCCGTTTCCGCAGACCATGTATGCCGCAAGAAGCGCCATTCCCCATGCGCCGCCTTCGCCTGCTGTTTCCATAACAGACACAGGCGTATCGAGGGCATCCGCAAGTATCTGCTGCGCCGTGCCTTTTACTTTGAATAATCCTCCGTGACCGGTAAACTGTGACGCATTGACTTTTTCATTATCAAAAAGAATATCCATGCCTATTTTCAGAGAAGCAAAGGCAGAATACAGCTGCGCTCTGAAAAAGTCAGCAAGGTTTGTTTTTACGTCAGACATTCTGAAGTACATTGGTCTGCCGTTTTCAACGCCTGCAACAGGTTCGCCCGAAAGAAAATTGTAAGCGGTGATCCCTCCGCAGTCGGGGCTGCCTTTCATAGCGTTTGTATACAGCGTTTCATACAGCGCCGATCTGTCGAGTTTAAGTCCTGCCAGCTCTGCAAATTCGCCGAACATTTTTACCCATGCGTCCAGTTCACCGCAGCAGTTGTTGCAATGCACCATTGCCACAGGCGCTCCGTCGGGGGTGGTCACCATATCTATCTCGGGATAAACTCCCGAAGGATTTTTTTCAAGGACAAGCATGGAAAATATCGACGTTCCTGCGGATACGTTGCCTGTTTGAGGACGTACTGCGTTTGTCGCCGCCATTCCCGTACCGGCGTCTCCCTCGGGAGGGCATACGGGTATGCCGGGTTTAAGCACACCTGTGGGATCAAGAAATTCAGCGCCCGCTTCCGTCAGAAAAGCGCCCTTGCTGCCTGCAAGTTTCACAGGGGGAAGTATATCGCTGAGTTTTTTATCAAATCCGTGTGCAGACAGCTTTCCTTCGGTGAGCGCTGTAAAACGCTTATCATATCCGCTGCCTTCTACCGGGAATATTCCCGAAGCTTCGCCGATACCGACCCCACGATCGCCTGTCAGACGATAATTAATGTATCCTGCAAGTGTGGTAAGATGGGCAATATCCGCAGTGTGAGCTTCACCGCTGAGTACCGCCTGATAAAGATGAGCAATACTCCAGCGCTGCGGTATATTGAAGCCCAGCGTTTCAGTCAGCTCATCAGCCGCCTGCTTTGTGGTGGTGTTTCTCCATGTGCGGAAAGGAACAAGCAGGTCATCATTGTTATCAAACGCCATATAACCGTGCATCATTGCGGAAATTCCCATTGCACCCACAGTTGTGAGCTGAATACCGTATTTATCCTTGACATCGGTGGCAAGCGAAGCAAAGCAGCTTCTTATTCCGCTGTGAATGTCTTCAAGTGAATATGTCCAGTACCCGTTTTCAAGACGATTCTCCCACTCATGACTTCCCGAAGCTACGGGTGAATAGTTTTCGTCAATAAGCACTGCTTTTATTCGGGTAGAACCAAGCTCTATCCCCAGATATGTTTTATCAAGTGAAATCATACTGTTATCTCCTGATCTTAGCTATAGTATCAAGCATTTCAAGCTGCTGTTCAAAGCTGTTAAGCTCCGTTTTATCATTTATAAGCACAAGCTCGGTATCCGTCATTTTTGCAAACAGACGAATATCCTCAGCTGTCAGAGCGGTGGATACCACAGCATGATGAGCTCCTCCTGCATATATCCACGCCGCCGAACCTGTTGCGAAATCAGGCTTCAGCTTCCACATTACTCTTGCAACAGGCAGCTTTGGCATAGCCTCCTTTTGCTTGACAAGAGTTATTTCTGCGCATACCAGTCTGAAACGGTCTCCCATATCAATCATGGAAACGGCAATACCCTCGCCCGTTACGCCCTCAAATACAAGACGTGCAGGATCGGACTTTCCGCCTATCCCCAGCGGATGCACCTCTATCTTTGGCTGCTCAGCCGCAAACACGGGAGATACCTCCAGCATATGTGAGGCAAGCTCGGTTTCTTCTCCCTCGGGAAGGTCGTAGGTGTAATCCTCTAAAAATCCCGTTGCGCCCTTTTTACCCTCTGCCATTTTGCAAAGCACAGCGGCAAGAGCAGCGGTCTTGTAATCGCCCTCGGGACCGAAGCCAACGCCCTTTGCCATTATATTCTGCACGGCAAGTCCGGGAAGCTGTTCAAGCCCGTGAAGATCCTGAAATGTATCTGTGAATGCTGAAATATTCTCTCTTTCAAGGAACTTTTCAAGAGCTTTCTCATATTTAGCCTGCTCTCTTACTGCGTCGGTATTATCGGTGTTCATAAGATATTTTTCGGAATACTCCGCCATTTTTTCATCTATTTCCTCGTCGGTCAGACCTGAAATAATATCACAAAGATCGCCTATTCCATAATAGTTTACGTTCCAGCCGTATCTGATCTCGCTTTCGACCCTGTCGCCGTCGGTAACGGCTACGTCCCGCATATTATTTCCGAACATTGCGACTCTCATGCCTTTTCCGAAATCCACAGCGACAGCCGCCTGTGCGAAGCTTCTGATCTTTTCGATCACACTGCTGTGCTTATAGTATCCCGAAACTACTTCTCTTTTTATACCGAGGCGGGTGCAGATAAAGCCGAATTCACGATCTCCGTGAGCGGACTGGTTGAGATTCATAAAATCCATGTCTATGCTGTCGTAGGGCAGTTTTTCGTTATACTGCGTATGCAGGTGAAGCATTGGTTTATCAAGAGCCTTTAATGCTCCTATCCACATTTTCGCAGGAGAAAATGTGTGCATCCACATAATCACTCCCACGCAGTCTGAATCCGAGGAAGCATTTTTGCAGACTTCAAGAGCTTCTGCGCTGTTTCTTACTACCGGCTTGAAAACGACCTCTGCGATGTTTGCAAGCTTTTCATTGAGGAAAGCCGCTATCTCCATTGAATCCTTTGCCGCTTGTGCAAGAGTCTCCTCGCCGTAAAGGTCCTGACTTCCGGTGATAAAATAGATTTTTTTCATGATCGTTATCCTCCAAACAAAATCAATGATATGGTTTTATTGTATTATACTTTATTTAGCGTGATATTTCAAGAAGTCTGTTGACCGATTATGGACATTTATTAACCTTTGTGCTATAATAAAAGAAATATCCTGCACGGAACTTGCCATGCATTAAGGCAGTATATATGAAAGGAGATCGGATATGGTAGCGAAATATGAGCAAAGTGCGCTGTCGGGAAAATCTCAGGTGAAGGTTCAGCGTTACAAAGGACTGCAAAATCTTCCTCACTGGCATATGGATTGGGAGCTTATCTGTTCTTTAAGCGGTTCGGCGGAAATGATGGCTGAAAATGCGGTCTTTACTCTGCCCGAAAACGGCTGCGCCTTGATACGAAGCGGAACGGTACACTATATAAAAGCAAAACCTCAGAGCGTGATCGCCGTTATGAAAATTGACCCCGATCTCATGACCTTGACCATAGGACAGCAGACCGTCGCAAGTCCTCTGCTTGAAAACGAATATCCGGCAGCAGAGGTGCTTACCGGAATTGAGAAAGAAATATTGCAAAAAGAAAAATACCATGAGATAATATGCGCTTCTCTGGCTGCCGTTCTGATCGCTGAGATATTCAGAAAAGAAAAAACGGTCTCCCTTGATAAAGAGACCGAAAGCTCTGCTTACAAAGAGCTGCTGAAGCTTATCTCGAAGAACTACAGCAGCATCACATTTGAGCAGGCGGCAGGATTCATGTGCTTCAGCAAGCCGTATTTTTCAAAGTACTTCCGCAAAATGTCGGGCATGACCTTTTCGGAATATCTGAATTTCGTCAGAGTAAACAAAGCGGCAGAGCTTATAATGAATAAAAAAATGTCTATCGGCGAGGCTGCAATGGCGGCAGGCTTCGGCACTATCCGCAGCTTTAACCGCACCTTCAAACGGCTTACCGGCTTTGCGCCGAGAGCTATGCCGAAGGATTTTATTTTTATCGAAAACTATTCGTCAAGCACAGAAAACAGCTTTGACCCTACGCTTCCCGTTTCCGAGCTGCTGTGATCATTTATACCGCACACAACAGTTGTGCGGTATTGCCTTAATGGACTTTTCTGAATTTCAACGGAGTGACCCCGAACTTGTTTTTAAAGCCTCTTATAAAATTCTCGCTGTTCTGATATCCGCATTTTTCCGCTATTTCTCCCACATTAAGCTCTGTGGTCAGCAACAGCCTTTTGGCTAGATCCATTTTCATATCAAGCAGATCGCTTCCCGGCGTAACTCCGAACTGTTTGGTATACAGCCCGCTGAAATGACTTCTTGTCATGTAGATCGTCCTCGCCATTTTCTCAACGCTCCACGCCGCCGGATCGTTGCTGACGTCATTTCTCAGCTTAATAAGACGGGCGCTCATCATGCTGTCCCTTCGATTTTTGGGACTGGCAAAGACACGGTTGTTTTTCAGCTCATTTATTATCTCGTCAAGAGTCTTTTCCATTTCGTTTCTGTGGTCGTTAAGAACATCGGTAAGCGCCCATGTTATGCAACCTATCTGCTCATTGAGCTTATAAGTGTTCTCTATATAAAATATCTCATTTACAGGCAGACCGGAGCAGGTGATATATTTATCGTCGGAGACTATAAACTTTACATAATCATTGACAAATCCGCCTTTGAGAGCAAAGTAATCCTGAGGTGTTCCCGGGCTGTAGATAATGCAGGCGTCGTTTTTGGTTACGACCGTTTCGCCGTTTATGACTATAGCCACAGGATTGTGAAAATGCAAAAACAGATAAAGCGGTTCACCGCAGTCAAGCTTCATATGAAAGCTTTCATGCTCTGCTCTGTTACTGAAAGCTCCGCAGATCTTAACGTTCATACCCTATCTCTCCCCACTCTGAATTAAAACTATCATATTGTTATAATATCACATATAATAACATTTTTCAATAGCAAAATGATAATTTTTCCGAGCTGAAATAAAAAAGCAAAACTAAACTCGGAACATAATGAATGTTAATGCAGGATAAAACAGCTTTGCTTGAACGTTTTCGATGCTGTTTTCCGAAATAACGGGAACATCATGACCTTTTTCTTATGACAGAAATATGTTATAATGAATCAAACATCAGCTCAACCGGACAAAATACGGAGGTAATATCATGAAAACTGCAAAAAGATTATTGGCAGGCGCAATTGCCGTAATAAGCGTATCCGGCATAACAGCCTGCGGAAACAGCGGCAAGGACGACAGCTCGTCATATGTTGACAAGGTAAAGGTGGAGAATACAGACCAGATCGAAGCAATTCCCGACGATGCGGAAAAGGAGCTGGAATGGCTTTCATACTTCGACCTCAACCCCACCCGAGCTGTTCCCGAAACAAGAAGCGATCTGGCTCTTTTCAAGCAGAAGGGCGGCTCTATCAAATACACGCAGTCCTCATCGCTTGAGGTATACGAAAAGCTTGCCAGCAGACTTTTATCAAACGATCCGCCTGATATGTTCTGGTATGAGGGCGGCATGACCTTCCCCGCCAACTGCGTAAAAAAGATGTTCCAGCCGATAGACAGCATCGTTGATTTTGACGACCCCATATGGAGCGATGTAAAAGGCATGGCAGAGCAGTATTCAATGAACGGAAAGCACTATGTTGCTCCGGTAAACTATAATGCTTTATCTGTGCTTACATATGACAAGGATATGATCGAGGGAGCGTCGCTGGAGGACCCTTATGAGCTGTATCTGAGCGGCGACTGGACATGGGATACATGGTATGATATGATGGACGAATATGTTACGGGCGCTTCGGGCGATGAAGAAAGGTTCGGCGTAAACGGCTGGTTCGCCCCGTTTATCTTCCATTCCACCGGAGAAACGCTTATCATCTATGATGCTGATAAGGACGAATATGTTTCCAATCTGGATAATCCTGCGTTTGTAAGAGCTACAAATCTTCTGTATGATATTCAGAAAAACGGAATGTATAATGCGGACTGGATAGGACAGGCAAGCGACTGCTTCAAGTCCAACACCCTTTTCTATGCAATGGGTCAGTGGGCTTCAATGGACACGCATACGCCGAAAGAGGGCGACCGCTGGGGAACAGTACCCATGCCGAGAGATCCGGACACTGACATACTTTATACATCCGTTGACATCAACGCTTATATGTGGGTATACGGTTCCACAAAATCAGAGGCTATGAAGTGCTGGATGGAATGTGCAAGGATAGTCAACACAGACGAGAAATACATTGAGACCGAAAAAGAAAAATTCAAGACCAAAAATCCATATTGGACCGACGAGATGTACAGCGTAGTGTTTGAAGATGTTATCTCGGATAAATTCACTCAGATATTCGATCCGGGATACGGAATATCGACGACCTTGTCAGACAACGGAGCTGCAACAAATCCCACCAAAGAAGCGCTGATACCATATATGTACACCTCCGTTATGAAGCAGGACGAGAACGGCGTTCAGTTCACATGGACTCAGCTTTGCGAGACCTATAAAGCTACCATTCAGTCGGAGCTTGACACGTTCAACAAGTCATATCACGAATTCAAAGAAACGGAAAAGTAAGGCTTATCAATGTTTTTTTGGAAGACGTTCAGAATGAGAAGAAAGGGGCTGCAAACAGCCCCTTTTTCATTTCTCTTGCGTTGAGAGTATCAGATCAATATTCTTTCGCAGCGGAATAAAATATCCGACACCACAGAATGATGTCGGATTTTTCCCCGTGTGGGGGAGGACATGAGGGTTTTAATGACCCTGACATTATAGAAGCAGTAGATGATTTTAATGAGAGATCACAAACAAAGAGTGAAGCATTACGAATGCTTATTATGAAAACACGCTTTCCAATATTCTTAATCCTTCCTCCACGCTTGTCCCTAATACTTCCTGCGTCTTTTTAAAATCATACTTCTCATGCAGCTTGTCATGGGCTTGGAAGAACTTTTCTTTTCCATATTTTCTGATATACATAGCCTGCGCCTTACATGCATTTGCTCCGTCATTGTCCGGATGATAGAACCCCTTGGAACACTCGTCTAATTCCTCACATTCATAACAACCGTCAATGCCCTTCTCCTGACAACATACTATGTTGGGACATTTCCCCTTTTCAAAGAGTGTTCCATAAGAACAGCAATTAAATACGGAACGGCATCCTCCACACCATTCTCCGAGAAAACAATGATCACAAGAGAATCCGCAATATGCGGTCATATCCACACCTTTTCTTGCTTCTTTAACGATCTCAGCCTTCCACTTGGCGCCATTCTCATTTCGTCTGTCCTTATCCGCTCCTTCCGCAGCAAGTGTTTTACGGTAAACACGGGAATCCTCGCCGTTCATGTCCTTATCCATTTGAAAAAATTCGTACCCATATTTCTCATATAAGCCTTTGTGATTTGTGGAAATATATATGTATTCCTTTCCCATAATTGTGGCAATGCTTTCCGCATAGTCTAATAACAGTCCCAGATAACGATGACCTCTATACTGTGGAAATGTATATGCAAAACCGATCCATGGAGACAGATTCGTCGGTTGAATGTCATCTAAGGGAGCAAACGTGCAAAATGCAATCAGTTTGTCCTCATCCACAAGCATCGGTACAAGTGCTGTTTCACCAACTATTTCTTTCAAACTGTTTTCTCTGAGAAGCTGATACAGATACTGCCCTGCTCCCCAATCAGATTTTCCTATTTCATTCAGCCAATATTCTTTGTTCTCTGTTGTAAAATATTCTATGATTTTCATTTGCTTTCTCCTCTGATTACGTATTAATTACTTGCCTGAAGCCATTCAAAGACCGCCATTAAGATTTTATCTCACCTACGAGGTAGTCGCGCAGTTTATTAAGATCCTTCTCAGGAAGTACGTGTTCTTCATCTTCAAACCATATTTTCATTGCAAGCCTTGGCAAATAGCTTAATTCTTCGGGGACGTTTTCTATCTGACGACTGATTTCTTTAGGTAAATCATTGTAACCAACTAGAATACTCATATCTTCACCTCATATTCATCTGTAATATATACATCAAATCTCGATTTGTAGGCAGCTTTCATAAGCGTATAATATTCCGCGCACCTTCTTCATATTCTTTATTCGCAGGCGATATAGATATCCATGCATTTTGTACACGTTTATCTGCTCCTGAGAAAGATACGGAAAATCCCAGCCAATAATTTGGGGATGCTGAGCACCGTAGTCCTTAGCGATTTCAGTCATTTTTTCAAGTGCGTCACCCTCCGGTCGGTGCTTATGACAGTGTAGGTCACATATCGGAACGCCGGCACAGTTTCTACTCTCAGATTTGAGTACATCTCATCGTAAGCATCCAGTTCTTCCCTAAAAAGATTATCCAGAGTGCAATTAAACAGACTGCACAGAGCTATTGCCTTATCTATCTCAGGTTTACACTCGTCGCTTTCCCACTTTGAGACGGTCTGCCGTGATACATCAAGCTTTTCGGCAATTGCCTCCTGAGTCATATTCCGGTTAAGTCTGCGTAAATACTGAAGATTTTTTCCAAAGCTCATATTTATTCTCCTTTCAAGTCGATACTGTAAGCTTACAAACAAAGTATATCACAGCCTCCGCATTTTTTCAACCACTGTAAGCTTGACTTTTTATTATTTTGCGCAACCTGTGGTTGACAGAAAGGAGAAGGCGGCACAATTTACAAAGACTGCTTTTGGATATTTTTGTTTTTTGCTGTATACTTGACGGGGAGAGAGTTATCACACCAAGGTATATTCCTTTTTATAATAAGCATTAATTGTCTGTATGTACTGCGTGGGTTTTGTGTTACTATTTGGAACGAGGAGAGTCCTCCTCATCTGAAAGCGATCATCCCATTCGAGGGTGCAAATGATCTTTACAGAAAAGTCGCACGATACGGCGGCTTTGGGGCTGATTTTGTAAATGTCCGGTATCCATTGCAGGTCGCCTCTGCCAAAAAAAGCTCATTAAGAACAGGAGAAACTATTTTGAAGAGATCAAAGAAAACAAGTTGATCGATGCGGATGTTTTTCAACGCAGGCTCATCAATTTGTCGAAAACGGAACTGTTCATTGACCATCTGCGACATAACAACGTCAAGGTCTATTCCGTGACAAAGGGTTGGGTAACGACAGTGAAAAACAAGCCTGCTCATACCCGTATCCTACCGATAACTCCCTTATCCATCTCATGCACCGTATCGCACAGCACGGAAATATCCTCTGACGAGTGAGAGCATATCAGAATAGTCTTACCCTGCTCCTTGTAGCTGAGAAGATACTCTCTCATTTCCTTAACGCCGTCCTTGTCAAGTCCGTTGAAGGGCTCGTCAAGAATAAGTATCTTCGGATCTTCCATGATTGCCTGAGCAAGTCCCAGACGCTGACGCATACCGAGGGAATATTTGCGAACGTGCCGTTTTAGATCTGGGTCTAGTCCAACTTGCTTCATACTGTTTCTTATTTCTTCCTTGCCTATCTTATTGTTAAGTCCGGCAAGGAGTTTCAGATTTTTGTAGCCCGAATAGTACGGAATGAACCCCGGAGTTTCAATGATTATTCCCATGTCCTTTGGAAAGTCAACGTCCTTGCCCACACGCTTGCCGTCAACGGTTATCTCGCCCGAAGTAGGCTTGATAAAGCCGCATATGCACTTCATAAGCATTGTTTTTCCGGAGCCGTTTCGCCCAATAAGTCCGTGGATCTTGCCTTCTTCAAAGGTTACGTTTATGGTTTTTAAAATGTCGGTTTTGCCTAAGGTGAGATTTACACTTTTCACATCAATAATATTCATAATTTACCCCCATCCATTTTCACCTGTTATATGGAAAGAACAGCGTTTTCCGATCACAAAAGCACAAATTATCAGTACTGCACACAAAACAAAAAAATACCCATAGGAATACGCAATACTTATCACCGTCTTGTCATACATTCCATCATAATGCCAACCAAATGCGGAGTTTGCTATAGGAAAAAGCCACTTTATCTTTACGTCCACTGCCCATAATACCAGACCCGTTGCTATGAAGCTGAGGTTTACAAATATTCCGAAAATTTTTCTTCTTATGAGAGCAAAAATCATCAGAATAAGTCCTACGCTCAGCATAAACATAAGTATAAGGGCAGCTGCGTGCAGTACGGCTTCAAGCGGACGTGATTGATTTATTACCGAGTTGTCGATGATCGCAAAGGGGAAATCCGGTCTGAGCGCTGCGTTTTCCGGCTTTATTGAATATTTGGAAACAAGACTCCAAGCGTTTATAAAAAAGCTTCGGCTTATCACTGTCAGCATCGAAGATATAAGCAGAAAAGAAATAAACGTCATCGCTGAGCATATCAGAAACCATATCTGTCCCAATATCCATGCGTATCTTCCCGTCCTGAAAAGTATGAATGTTCCCGAATCATCAAGTTTGGGATAATCCGAAATCAAAATCAGATAAGTAAGTGCGGTAAGAGGAAGAAAATATCCGTTATTCATAATCGAAACAAATGGCTCAACAGCATTAAGCGGAGTTTTAAAATAATCGGACAGACTAATAAGCGGTTCGATAAAGTACACATAGAAAAACATATATGCAAAGGCGAATATAAGCAGCCGTGAGCTGAACAGCCAGCGTACATATGTAGTTTTAAGCACCACAAAGCTCTTTTTCAGAGTCACTCTTTAAGCCTCCTTTTCATAATAAAATAATATATTATGAGAAAAAGTGCGATCACAGCAAAGAAATATGCGTAGGCTGCCCATAATGAAAAACCCGTGTAATCGGCAAACCACGTTTCCAGTGAAGAAAACCTTGAACTGTTGTCAAGAAACCAGAATTTTAAGTCCGACATATTTCCGCTGAACTTATAAGGCTTCGCAACCTGTGCAAAGAAAAAATATACAAGCACGGGAATCCCCAGCGACACATATTTACTCATCGTTATTGACGAAACAACAAGGCAGAATAAGCTGCCTACTGTGCCGATCATGCCTGCCGTGAAAATTCTTCCGAATATAAAAATCAGGTAGCTGTCCGAACCGAGAGCTTTGTTTATACCGTAATAATCATACCATGCTCTGTAAAAAACGCCCTCAGCATATTCTTCGGGATATGGAAATACACCAAAGCAAACCGCCGCAAAGATCAAATAGCAAGTAATCACCAACGCAAATGAAATTATCACGCTGCACAGAAATTTTGACAGGATATATTTTTTTATGCCTATTCTGTAAACGCAATGCCGCCAGCAAGCTGATTTGTATTCATCACAGAAAACAGGAACGCAGGCAAAAGCCGTAAGGAACGGAATAAATATTCCCAACCATTGATTTGAAAACCCCTGCGCAAAAATATCTACGCAGCTGTAAGACGAATACTCAAGCCACAATGATTCGTCCGTTCTGAAAATAAATTCCGCTATTGAATAGTCGGGGGTATCAGTGTCCAGCAGGACGCAGCCTGTAGAAAAAATCAACACAAGAAGCACGATAGCCGACAGCAGGAAATTTACGCTAAAAAAGCTCTTTTTCAAATCGGCTGCGACAGCATCAGCAATATTAATAGACATAGAAATCTCCCGTTATGGCGTCCACAAGATAAAGGCTGTTTTGATAAACAACAGTACTGTCAAAGCTGTTCACATCGGGATAGCAATCAGACATAGTAAATGCCCAATATGGTCTGAGCTCAACATCTGCATTATTCAGCATATTTTCCTGGTCGAAATTACCTTGCGAAGAAGTAATGTCGGGACAGTCAAGTCCCACATAATAGTATTCAAGCTCAACCGTTTCAAAGGAATAGGATGACTTGCCTGCCATATTCATTGATATGATATCTATCGCCGACGAAAGAGTCAGCAATTTTTCTCCGCTGTCAATTACATCGCCCGTATAGGGTGCATTGCATTTGATAAACGAATTGATCGTATCCTTACTGTTCATTGTAACCTGTATCTGCGAGGAATACAGGTACGGAACCTTTTGCGCTATCCAGTTATTAGTGCTGTCTTTACTAAAGTCGTCGTCATTGGCATAGTAATAATGGTTATCGTACAGATTACCGCTCTTATCTACCCTCTGGAATTCTACTACATATCCGAAGCTGTCGTCAAGCTTTTTAACACGGAAATCGGTCATCTGATATGTAAACAGATCCTTTTCAAGAGGAGCAAAGTATTCGTCCACAAAATTCTGAGCGAACTCTGCGCAGTCCATAACGCTCCACTCGCTTCCGTCGAGCATTGTATAACTTTGGCTGTCAAGCTGTTCTCCAAGATTTACCCTATAACGCTTTTCCGTAGGAAAGTATTCAGTGAAACGATAAGGATCGTCATCTGAAACTGCATTGTAAAATGAATATCCCGTTTCATGGTATATCAGGGAACGTGTAAAATCCATATTTTCTCCTGCATACATTAAAAAGCTATGGGGATTTACATCACTCTGAGGGTCGCTTTCGTCATACTTTTGTCCGCCTATATGATACTCACAATATGGTGAATCAACCAAAAACTCCTCGTTGTACAGATATTTCACCAAGGGCTTGAGCAAGTCGAAATCATTATTATAAGGCGAAACTTTGTATGCCGGCATAACATCTCCATTGCCTATAATAAGCTTGTCTACAGTAACGTTGGTAGTATTTGTTGTAAGTGCGTCAGCGCCTGCCTTTCGTATCTCGTCCAAAGTCTGATATTCAGGCTCTGCTGATTCTGCTTTTTCGGTATTATCAAGAATACTGTTTTCCTTGACGACCTCTTCGGGAGCTTTCTGACAGCCTGACGCAGAAAGCATTAATACCGCTGCCGCAAATATTAAAATTCGTTTTGTTTTCATCTTGTTTTTCTCCTTCTTTTGTTCATAGAGGTTTATGAGATGTCACTTTTTATTTTGCAGTTCCGTTAGCTGTGAAAGTGATTGAATTATCATATTGATCGCCCTCTATACACTAATACGATTTTTTTAGGTGTTTCCTTGCAGTAAATTTTAAATGCTAAGTATTTTTGTAGGAATAGCCAAATCTGAAATAGTTGTTTTGTGGAAATGTTCTAACAACATTTTTCAGGTCGCTGCCACGCCGGAAATTATAAGAGTTGAAATGTATGTATCGGTGTATAACAAATATGGAGATACTTCCTCTGCCGAAACATTGCCGGACGATCCAATCATGACGAGCACGGAATTGTAATCAAAGGAATGAGCCTTTTATGTCAAAAACACTGCTTTGCCTGGTGTGACAGTAGAAAATGCTTGATAAGAAAAATCACATTTTGACGGTTCGGAAAAGTTTAGTTCTCAGACTTAGCAAGCATCGCAATCGGCAGTCCGCCCACAAGGGGCAGACCGCCGATTGCGGCTTGTCGGGGCGAACCCCGAACCCCCTAAACTGCCACACACTCCCTCTCACAGTGCGACGGCGAAAGCGCACATATTACCCCCGTCGCAAAATCAAATCTCCTGTTCAAAACAATGAAAATGCCGCATACCTATTGACAAATGTATCAGAATGCGATACCATAGAAAATGGAGAATGATAAAAGCTCACAAAGATTTAAAAGTCTTTGTGGGCTTTTTGTTTTGTATATATTTTTGCCTCGAGCATAAAGGGCGAAATATTAATAGAATCTTGAAAATTGAATAGGAGATTTGATAACTTGAAAAAGTTTAACTCAAAGCCCTGCGAGGAAATCATGACCACTGTGTACAAGCCAATTGAGTTTGTGGTAGACGGATTGCTTGCGCAAGGTCTGTACATCTTAGCAGGCGCACCGAAGGTGGGAAAGTCTTGGCTGGCACTTGATATGTGATAAAAACAGTGACACCAGTGACAGTAAAAATCTTATGCCCGAAACTGTTAATTTTACTGACC
>JBJERD010000219.1:0-2217 GCA_051882095.1 Oscillospiraceae bacterium | reverse complement strand
CCCCCACAAGCCCTTTAAAAAGGGCTTGACCCTAAACTTTAATTTTTGCCACTTTTTCTACAAGCTGAGACAGCCTACAGGCTGTCTTTTGTTTTGTCAGCCGCTATTGCATAAGCAAGTAATTTGTGGTATAATAATTAACAGTTATCAAGCCGACAGGTCAACACTGCGGCAGAATCAGAAAAATCAAAAGGAGCGATATCAATGAGTGAAGAACGTATTCCCAAGAGAAGCGAACAGAAGCCCGAATACACATGGGCAATAGAAGATATTTACCCCACCGACGAGGCGTGGAAGCAGGACTTTGAGAAAATGCTGAAAATGCCCGAAAAGATACTTTCCTACAAGGGCAGGCTGAGCGAGAGCGGAGAAACTCTGCTTGAATTCATGCGTCTTTCTGACGATATCTCGGTGCTGTGCGACAGTCTTGGCAACTATGCTCAGAGAAAGTCGGACGAGGACACCGCAAACGCTGTTTATCAGGCAATGGTCGGTCAGCTTATGAACGCATATGTCCGGATAAATTCGGCAGGCAGCTTTGAAACTCCCGAGCTTATTTCCATAGACGAGGAAAAGCTCAACGGCTTTTATGAGACAGTTCCCGATCTCATGCTTTATAAGAAAAACATCGACAGAGTAAGGCGCAAAAAGGAGCATATCCTTTCCGACGAGGAAGAAAAAATACTGGCTTTGGCAGGCGAGATGTCGCAGTCTCCCGAAAACATCTACTCAATGTTTTCTGACGCAGACCTGAAATTCCCCGACGCTGTTGATAAGGACGGCAAGGCTCATCAGGTCACTCACGGAAGCTATATACCTCTGGTTCAGAGCGCAGACAGAGTGCTAAGAAAGTCGGCGTTTGAGTCCATGTATCACACATATGACGGCTTCAAGAACACCTGCGCCGCAACTCTGGGAGCGCAGATAAAAGCCGTTCAGTTCTATGCAAAGGCGAGAAAATATCCCTCGTCTCTGGCAGCTGCTCTTGACGGCACGGAAGTTCCCGAGGCTGTTTATCACAACCTCATCTCAGCCGTTCATGAGAATATGCATTATATGTACGACTATGTAAAGCTGCGCAAAAAGCTGCTGGGCGTTGACGAGCTGCATATGTACGACCTCTACACTCCCGTGGTTGCCGACGTGGATATGAAGATAACCTTTGAAGAAGCAAAGGAAACGGTGCTGAAAGCTCTTGCGCCTATGGGAGAAGAATATCTTTCCATACTGAAAAAAGGCTTTGACGACCGCTGGATAGATGTTTACGAAAACGAGGGCAAAACAAGCGGAGCATATTCCGCAGGAGCAAGAGTTCACCCTTATGTTCTGCTGAACCACAAGGATACTCTCAATTGTATGTTCACACTGGCTCACGAAATGGGACACGCAATACATTCTTATCTTTCAAACAAAAATCAGCCTGTGGCTTATTCCGATTATGTTATCTTCGTGGCGGAGGTAGCTTCCACCTGCAACGAGGCTCTGCTGATGCAGTATCTGCTTAAAAACACAGCGGACAAAAAGCAGAAGGCTTATCTTATCAACTACTTCCTTGAACAGTTCCGCACTACTCTTTACAGGCAGACGATGTTCGCCGAGTTCGAGCTGAAAATAAATGAGATCGTGGCTCAGGGCGAAACGCTTACCGCCGAGGGTCTCAACGCTCTTTACAGAGAGCTGAACAAGCTTTATTTCGGTGAGGATATCGTCATCGACCACGAGATAGACCTTGAATGGGCGAGAATACCCCATTTTTATTACAACTATTATGTTTATCAGTACGCAACGGGATATTCCGCAGCTATTGCGCTTTCGCAGCGTATTTTAAACGAGGGCGAGCCTGCCGTCAAGGATTATCTGGGATTTTTAAGCGGCGGCTGTTCTGCCGACCCCATTACCCTGCTCAAAGGCGCAGGCGTTGACATGACCACCTCAAAGCCGGTATCCGACGCACTGAAGCTTTTCGGCGAGCTTATCGGCGAAATGAACGAGCTTATGAAATAGCAGACAAAAACGAGCGCATCTCTCAGAACGGAGATACGCTCGTTTTGACTTGTCAAAAGCATCAAAAATTAAAGTTTAGGCTCAAGCCCTTTTTAAAGGGCTTGCGAGGGGTCGAGGGGGCGAGGAGCCCCCTCGTCGCTCACCGCAGTGAGCGAAACTCCCCTAACCGTAGGGAGCTCCGAAAGGGGTGAATTTCAAAACAGTCCGGTGGAC
>JBJERD010000218.1:0-2250 GCA_051882095.1 Oscillospiraceae bacterium | reverse complement strand
AAAATCAAGGGATTCCGGTCAGGGAGCTACCGAGTAGCGACCACGATTTCGAGTCGTTCTCGTTATGACCGCTTCGATAGCCCTCCGAATATGTCAATCCCAATTCTATCTTAAAATCTCCCAAAAAACAAGGTCGGGAGCAGGATAGAAAAGCAGGATAGAACAAACGGAAATATGAACTTTTGTAAAACCATCTAAGTGCTTGAAATACAAGGGTTTGGAGAATTTGCGGGAGCAACATCGGAAGTAGATTTCGAGTCAAGCTCGTTATGACCACTTCGATACACCTCCGTGTAACAGCTATTCAATTTTCAAAGTCTATGACCACCGTATCGCGCATCATTTCGAGGGCGATGGAGGGAAGATTTTGGACTCTTATCTTCTTAAATCGTCCTATATCTTCACCCCATCAATCCCTGTAATATCAAGGGTTTTCCCGTTTTTTCGCATAACTCCGTGCAACTTCTTATAACTCCACTTTTTCGGGTTTTACTGCAATTTTACTGCATAACTGCACGGATTATCTTTTCGCCAAAGTCGTCGCCTGACTTCTTTATATAATATTATACGACTTCAGCCTTGGAAAGTAAAGGCTATTTCACTGGCTCGTTTTTCTTGCGGCTTTGCTCCTTTTGCGCTTCAAGCTGTTGCTCCGGTAGGATCTCATTGTGGTAAGTCTGCAAGACTACTCTAATCCTATCCAGACGCACATCAACATACTGCGCCGTAGTCGCTTCCATATTCGTGGATATACCAAGCTGGATGCCGATACCCTTTAGACTATGTCCAAGTATTTTTCCAACAGTATAAAAATCACCGGTGAGCTGGTGCATATTCGTCGCCGCCGTATGGCGTAAATCGTGAAAACGAATATGTTGCATACCGGAGCGCCTTAACATCTGCGAAAAATCCGCAGATACTCTATCTCTGCGGCAGGGGCTTCCGTCGGGACGAGCCACTACCAAATCGTTATCATAGTAAGTTGTTCCGCCAAGATCACAAAACAGCTTTCGCTTGGACTGCATAGCAAGCTGCCTTTCAAAAAACAGGCGCGCAGCGTCGGTTATGTATAAATCTCTTTCCTGGGATTTAACGGGAGCCATTTCTGTCAGCGTGTTTGTACCAGCAGGTACCTTATATGGCAACTGCTCAACGACGCGGAAAACCCCTTTGTCCAAATCGACATTCTGCCAGCGCAGGCCAAGTATTTCGCTCATACGCAGTCCATACAGACCACCGAGCATAACCGGCATTTCCCAGAAAGTCCCCATCGTGTAGGAAATAAGTTGCTGCATCTGTTGGACTGTATATGGATCGGGCGTTTTCCCTTGCTTTCCAAACTTGGTGATTATATCACGGGCAGGGTTGGTATCTATATACCGGTACTTTCGGGCGTGTTCCAAAGACACGCTTAATATTCTCTGCGTGTACCGAACAGAGCTGTGCGATAATCCTTTTGCATAGAGCTTCTGAAACATATCGTCGATCATTGCCGGAGTAAGCTGCTTGAGGGGGATATGACCGATAGTAGGGACAATGTGATTTCGGATATACCCTTTATATCCGTCAAAGGTGCTGGGGCGTAAATTTGCTTTGCCGTGCGCCTCTACCCAGTTTTCCAAGTATTCTTTTACAGTTTGTTTGGAGTTGACTGTATCGGTGGGCATAAAAGCTGGGCTATTCAGCTTGACTTTCATTTCTGCCTCGTGCTGGGAAGCCTCCTGCTTGGTAAGAAAACCGCGCTTATTATAAGTTTTATAGCCTTCACCGGTTTTATAACGAATGCTGACATCGTAGACCACACCGCTTTTGCCGGTAGCTACGCCGTCAGCATTTTTCTTGTTTTTTACTTGTCGGGATACGACAGACATTTACTCACCTCCGCTTGCCTTTGCAGGCACTTTATTCCGATTGTACCAATCCCATATGGCAGACTCGGCAATCAGTCGCCGGTTTCCGTTTTGGACATATTCAATTTCGCCTTTATCCATCAGTTCACGCAATTTGTTCTCGCCTATGCCGCTTATCTTGCTCATCTGCTCCACTGTTTTCAGCAAAGGAATAACAGGGGTAGATGCCTGTTTTTTGCCCATAAAAATCCTCCTTTCAAAGTATATAAAAATGGGCAGAAAACAGGCGGCTGCTGGCAGCAGCTCCACAGGATTTTCACCTCGGCCCATGCTGATGGGTGCGCCGAACAATGCTTTGAGGGCGTTCAATTCGGGAGTATCGTTAGGGGTGGCAAAGGTC
>JBJERD010000217.1:0-2256 GCA_051882095.1 Oscillospiraceae bacterium | reverse complement strand
AGCCTGAAATGATATCAGATGAAGATATTTCACGCATGGCTGCTCTTGACAAGCTGTGTCCGCAGTTTCATCTTTCTCTGCAAAGCGGCTGCGGTAAAACTCTTAAAGCCATGAACAGGCATTATACTCCCGAAGAGTACAGTCTACTGTGCGAAAAACTGCGCAAAAGCTTTCCCGGCTGCGCAATTACTACCGATATAATGGTAGGATTTCCTCAAGAAACTGAGGAGGACTTTGCAGAATCTTTGGAGTTTGCCCGAAAAATTTCCTTTGCCGACGCTCATATCTTCCCCTATTCACGTCGGTCGGGTACTGTTGCGGACAGACTGGACGGTCAGATAGACAAGAAAACAAAGAGTCTGCGTGCTCAGAAAATGTCGGAGGTATGCGCAGAGACTAAAAAAGCTTATCTGTCGGCACAGGTAGGAACCGTTCAGACTGTGCTTTTTGAAAAAGAGAGCTCTCCAGAATATCATCAGGGTCACACCGACAGCTATATATTGGTCAGAGTTCCTAGAAAGTCCCCCGATATTTCCATGAGAAGAGAATTTGCCGACGTGCTCATAACCTCATGCGACGATGACCAGTGCTACGGCACTTTCGTTGAAAATTAAACAAAATCTGAACTTTTATCGTAAAATCCGATATGTTGCCTGTGCAGTTGACAAACGGGCGCAAAATGTAGTATAATTATGATATCTAAGTTTATCTGCATAAGGAGATGTATGTATGTCCGTTTATAGAATTTATGTTGAAAAAAAGCCGGAATTTGCCGTTGAAGCCAATTCGCTTATCGGCGACATCAAATCAGCTCTGGGACTTGAAAACCTGAAAAATCTGCGTGTTATCAACCGATATGACGCTGAGGGCCTTTCGGCTGATGATTTCAGACTGGCTACTCCCGTAGTATTTTCTGAGCCTGCGGTTGACGTTACCTACGACTGCCTGCCTGAGCTTGCATCAGACGAATATGTATTCGCTGTTGAGTATCTGCCCGGTCAGTTCGACCAGAGAGCCGATTCCTGCGCTCAGTGTATTTCCCTGCTTACGGGAGGAAAAAGACCTGTGGTAAAATCCGCAAGAATTTACATTGTAAGCGGTAATCTTTCGGACGATGAGCTTGCTCAGATCAAGCATTACATGATAAACCCTGTTGAGTCGAGAGAGGCTAAGCTTGATACTTTTGATACTCTTGACGTTAAGTATGATATCCCTACTACTGTTGAAACGGTGGACGGCTTTATCTATTCGACGGAAGATGACCTTAAAGCTATGCTCAATGAGCTTGGTCTTGCTATGGATCTTGATGACATTAAATTCTGTCAGGCATATTTCAGAGATAAAGAAAAGCGCAATCCGACCATTACTGAAATAAGAATGATAGATACCTACTGGTCGGATCACTGCCGTCACACAACATTCTCTACTATTGTTGATGATGTTGATATCGAGGCTGATTACATTGCCGACACCTTTGCAGATTATGTGAACACAAGAAAAGATCTGTACGCAGGCAGAACGGACAAGCCTATCACTCTTATGGATCTTGCTGTTATCGGAGCCAAAAAGCTTAAAAAGGACGGTCTGCTCAAAGACCTTGACGAAAGCGAGGAAATAAACGCCTGCTCAGTAAAGATCAAGGTTGACGTTGACGGTGTTGACGAGGACTGGCTGCTGATGTTCAAAAACGAAACTCACAACCACCCAACAGAGATAGAGCCTTTCGGAGGCGCTGCTACTTGTCTTGGCGGAGCTATCAGAGATCCTCTTTCGGGACGTTCTTATGTATATCAGGCTATGCGAGTTACAGGCGCAGGCAATCCGCTTGTTCCCGTTGAAGATACTATCACAGGTAAGCTGCCGCAGAGAAAGATCGTTGTGGGCGCTGCAAACGGATATTCTTCATACGGAAACCAGATAGGTCTTGCTACAGGTCATGTAAATGAGATATATCATCCGGGTTATGTTGCTAAGAGAATGGAGATAGGCGCAGTAGTTGGCGCTGCTCCCGCTTCTAATGTTCGCAGAGAAAGACCATGCCCCGGCGACGTTGTAATTCTTCTCGGCGGAAAGACCGGTCGTGACGGCTGCGGCGGAGCTACCGGTTCTTCCAAATCGCACACTCTGCACTCACTGGAATCCTGCGGCGCAGAGGTTCAGAAGGGTAACGCTCCCGAAGAAAGAAAGCTTCAGAGACTGTTCAGAAATCCCGAAGTTACTGCAATGATAAAGCGCTGCAACGATTTCGGTGCTGGC
>JBJERD010000216.1:0-2266 GCA_051882095.1 Oscillospiraceae bacterium | reverse complement strand
TGAGTCCTTCATCGAGGAGCAGAGAGCGGACGAAGCCGAAAATCCTATTCCGGACAGTACATATAACAAAAGCGAGACTTCCGCAAGACAGCAGAAGCTTGACGCTCTCAGAAACGCTCCCTCAAACGGCGGCGGAATAACAAGCCCTTATAACAACGGAAAATCTACTCTTAACTGGACCACTTCGGTAAGTCCTTCTTCTGCCGGTCAGAATTTTCAGAGAGATTTCGTTGCACGGCAGAAGAAAAACTCAAAGGGCTGTGTTATAGGCATTATCATTTTTGTTACACTGTGGTTCGTTATTCCGTTTGTAGCCGGCATTGCGTCTGTGGTACGAAACAAGAGCAGTGACTCATATGAGTACGATCACGACGAATTTGAATACTCATTTGAAAAGCCCGATATAAGCTTTGCCGATATTGAGGTTCCCGACCTTGATGGTTATTACAGTCAAAGCTATACGGGAACTGCAAGCGGCTTTGAGATAACAGTTGACAATATGGTCAAATATGATTCCTACAGCGGACTTGAAAAAGCTCCTGAGCTTAGCGCTTACTCATATACAGTAGAGCTTGTTGATAATGAATATATTGATGCTGACTGGCGTTTTGTCGAGTTTGATATGGAATTTATCCCCGACATCGCCGATGATGAAAGATATGCAGACGTAGAAAAGATGACGGTAACGGCATATGACGCTATGGGAAATAATATAGCCGAAAGCGAGATAATTGGCAGCACTGTGGTCGATGAAAAGAACTGGGAGAGCTGCCGCTTCATGGTGTCCTCCGACGCTTTTGCATATTCGGTGAACATTCCCACCTACAGCGAAGAATACGGCGATGAAACGGCAATGGTGAAGATTTATTCTTATGAGTTCCGCTCCGAGCTGACCGAAACCGATGATAATAATGAATAAGCTTCTGGAAAATTGCAGGCTCTGTCCAAGAGAATGTGGTGTTGACCGCTATAAAAAATCAGGCTTCTGCGGCGAAACGGCAGCTGTGCGCATTGCCAGAGCGGAGCTTCATTATTGGGAGGAGCCTTGCATAAGCGGAAAGAACGGTTCGGGAACGGTGTTTTTTTCGGGCTGCAATCTGAAATGCTGCTTTTGTCAGAATTACGAGATATCAGCCGAAAACAAGGGCTTTGAGCTTACCGAAAGGCAGCTTGCAGATACCTTCCTCATGCTGAAAGACAGGGGAGCCGAAAATATCAATCTGGTAAGTCCCACGCACTTTGTTCCGCAGATAATAAATGCTCTGGAGCTTTGCCGCAGCGAGCTTGATATACCTGTGGTCTACAACTGCGGAGGATATGAAAAGCCCGAAACGGTGAGACTTCTTAAAGGCTATGTTGATATTTTTCTGCCCGACCTGAAATATTTCAGCAGCGAAATATCACTTGAATATTCCCGTGCGGAGGATTATTTTGAACGCTGCCGTGAGACTTTGAAGGTCATGACCGAAATTGCGGGAAAGCCTGTGTTTGACGAAAACGGCATGATGAAAAGGGGAGTTGTGGTAAGGCATCTGATACTTCCTTCATGCCGTCACGATTCCATAAAGCTGATGAACTGGCTGGGAGAAAGCTTCAAACCCGACGAACTGCTGGTAAGCCTTATGTGCCAGTATACGCCTGTCTACAAAGCAAGGGAACATCACGAGATAGACCGCAGGGTCACTACCTTTGAGTACCGTTCTGTGATGAAGGAGCTTGAAAAATACGGCTTTGACGGTTTTGTTCAGGAAAAAAGCTCGGCGCAGGAAAAATTTATACCTGAGTTTTTCGACAAAAAATATTATTGAGCAAAGGCAGTAACGCAAACGTGAGCGGCGCTGCTTTTTGTTTATGAAAATTTACAAAATGACGCAGGTTTGTTTCCACATATTTACCTTGACACGGAGAGCAAAATAGGATATAATATATATGTCAGAATACACAAAAGTTTTTAACTTTTCTGACGTCATTCACAATTAAACCCTTTGTAATTTGAAAAGAGGTAATGCCAATGTCAAAGGCGATCGGTTCAAAGCACCGCATCGAGTCTTCCAAAGAGGCTCAGGAGTACTTTGAATTTGTTAAAGATCTGCTTGACAGCGATGTTGTGAAACAGATGAAAAATTTCCGTCATCATTACAGTACCACCTGCTTTCAGCATTGTCTGAATGTTTCTTATTATAATTACCTTGTATGCCGCAAGCTTGGTCTTGACTCAAAACAGGCTGCAAGGGCAGGGCTTCTTCATGACCTGTTCCTTTATGAC
>JBJERD010000215.1:0-2268 GCA_051882095.1 Oscillospiraceae bacterium | reverse complement strand
TGGACTGTTTTGAAAGAGGGGAAGCCCTGCGATAGAGGGCTTCCCCTTATTCTGTACCGACAGCCCGTTTGAACGATAGATGTTGAAATTTTTAGAGTCTGCTCAAAGCAGACTTATTTTTTTAAAAATTTTTTTGAAAAACCTATTGACAAGTGTATATATAGGTGTTATACTGTATATATCATAATAATAACAGTATATTCGGAGGCCTCTATGAAAATAATACTGAAAAACAAGTCTGACGTTCCTATCTATGAACAGATAGAGGAGCAGATAAAGTCGGCTATCCTTGAAGGAAAAGCCGATGAGAACGAACAGCTGCCGTCTATAAGACAGCTTGCCCGTGACTTGAAAATAAGCGTCATCACCACTACAAGAGCCTATAACGATCTTGCGGAGGAGGGCTTTATAGTTTCAAGCGCAGGCAAGGGCTATTACGTTGCACCGAGAAATAACGAACTGCTCAGGGAACGTATGCTTTGCAGCGTTGAGGAATGTCTGGAAAAAGCCGTAGAATACGGCAGGAACGCAGGACTTTCCGATGATGAGATAATCGACATTTTAAGATCGACTCTGGAGGAGTGATATAATGGAGAATATGCTTGAGATAAACAGCCTTTGCAAAAAATATGATGATTTTTCACTGAAGAATGTCAGCTTTGCATTGCCGAAGGGCTACATAATGGGGTTTGTGGGACAGAACGGCTCGGGAAAAACAACTACTATCCGCTCGATACTGGGCATGGCTCACAGAGACAGCGGAGAGATAAAGGTGTTCGGACTTGACAATATTTCCGACTCCACCGAGATAAAGCAGAATCTGGGCGTTGTTTTCGACGATATTTATTTTGCACATCATCTGAACATAAAGCAGATAGCTTCACAGCTCAAAGGCTTTTACACCCAGTGGAGCGACGATGTGTTCTATTCCCACATCAAGCGTTTCAATCTGCCGCTTAATAAAAAGGTGGGCAGCTTTTCAAAGGGAATGAAAATGAAGCTTATGGTTTCGGTGGCTTTGTCACATAACGCAAAGCTTCTTATTCTGGACGAACCCACCAGCGGTCTTGACCCTGTGGCGAGAGACGAGCTTCTTGACGTTCTTGCGGAGTATATCACCGATGAGAACAAGGGAATACTTTTTTCTACCCACATCACCGCAGACCTTGAACGTATTGCCGATTATATCACCATTCTTCACGAGGGCAAGGTGTGGTTCTCGGGAACAAAGGACGAGCTTATGGAAAAGTACGTCGTGATAAAGGGTGACGAATCCGATCTTCCCGAAACGGCACGAATTGCTTCAATAGGTTTTCACGGCTACAGAAACGGCTTTGAGGCGCTGCTGGATACCGCATTTCTGGGCGAGCTGCCTGAGGAGATAGAGTATGAAAAGGCGAGAATAGACGACATTCTGGTTTATATTGCTAAGGAGGCTGCAAATGAAAGAAATAGCTAATCTTATGAAACTGGATTTTATTACGGTCAAAGGAAAATCCATACTGTTGTTTTCGGTGCTGATGCTTGCAGCGGGAGTTCTGGCGCTTTTTCTGTGTCCTCATCAGATGGTCCTTCTTGTGATTTTTACGGGCTTTGCCGTTCAGCCGGTGTTTGTTGTGTCAGAGCAGAGCGGTTATAACAAGCTTTACGGAATACTCCCCGTTAAGAAGCGGAGTATAGTTTTCGCACGCTTTGCGCTGATAGCGGTGGTCATGCTTGTAAGCGCATTTGCCTGCATTATTATCGGAGAGCTTGCATATAAGTTCTCGCTGGCAGAGAAATTCTCGGGCGAATTTGTATTGTTCTATGATTTTTCCAAAAACGCCAAAAACGACGGTCTTTCTATTCCGCTGAGCGCTGCATTTACTTTTCTTATCGGCAGCCTGCTGACAGCAATGGAATTTACGCTGCTGTTCATTTTCGGAAGCTCAAAAGAGGTTCCTGCTTCTATCGGAGCTGCATTTGTTCTTACCGGAATATTTGTAGCGGTAGTCAAGACCTTTGACCTGACCCTTGACAATGTCGCCAAGTTTCTGGGCAATTCCATAGCAGACCACCTTGTGCTGCTGTACATATGCCTTTACGGAGGAGGACTTGTTCTGCTTGCCATAGGAGCGATGATCTCCGCAGCGTTTTTCTGCAAAAAAGAACTGTGATATAAGCACACCGCACAATTGCCGCATCAAGGCTTTGTGCGGTTTTTATTATTCATGCACAGAATAAGGGGAAGCCCTCTATCGCAGGGCTTCCCCTCTTTCAAAACAGTCC
>JBJERD010000214.1:0-2275 GCA_051882095.1 Oscillospiraceae bacterium | reverse complement strand
CAATAACAATAATCTGCTGAAAACTCTCAGCATTTCGGGACAGAAGCTCTCTCATACCTTTGATAAGTACACCATGAGCTATTCACTTACCGTGGAAAACAATGTTTCCGCTGTAACGGTGAACGCCAATGCACTTGACAGCGGAGCAAAAATATCGGGAACGGGAAGACAAGCTCTTGCCGTGGGTAAAAACACTCTGAGCGTAAAGGTCACAGCTCCCAGCGGCGTGGTGAGAACATATAAGATCACAGTAACACGCAAGGAGGGAAGCAGCACTCTGCAAAAGGGCGACGTAAACGGCGACAAGCAGATAACTGTAGTTGACGCTCTGACAATACTGAAATACAATGCAGGAAAGATCTCTCTTGATTCGGCTCAGAAAAAGCGTGCCGACGTTGACGGCAACGGCACGGTTGACGTTGTTGACGCACTTAATATTTTAAGATACGTTTCGGGAAAGATATCAAAACTATGATATTGCGGCTTTGCAGATGAATAAATGCAAAGCCGCTTTTGCATTATAATATATGTAGGAACGCCGTCGGTAAGGCGTTCCCCAGAGCTAATTTCATTTCATCATCATGTTGAAGCCTTCCACCAGATCTCCGATGGCATGAATGGCTCTGCCTGCATTTGATTTCATGCGGCGCTTTTCCTTTGACGAGGCGTTGGCAAAAGCATATGCTACCGCTCCTGCCGTAATTCCTATGGTTACACCCTTTGCGACTGAACTTACGCTCATAAAAAACACTCCTTTCAAAAGCGGCTGTCCGCCGATATTATTTTTTGCAGAACTAAGCGTACAATACAAGGAGAGTTTTGTTTTAATCGCAGCTATTTAATTCCTGAGAATAAATTTTTTTCTGCGAGGCGGCGGTGAGAATTTTTAGTTTCATATTTTTATTAAATTCAGGGGGTAGAAACGGCTCAGCTGCGCAGAACAGTGTGTTTACATATGCGCTTTGCAGGAATTATTTTCCTGAGAATATGAATAAATTTATATCTCAAACGTTATATATAAATATTATTCATATTTAATATAACTTTTATGTATTTACAATTTAACTTACTTTGTGTTATAATAATGGTATCTGAAATAATATTAAGCAGTGAATTTTTTGAATAATTTATTAATGCTTATAGGTAAGGAGAAGTAAACTATGGGAATGACTATGACTCAAAAGGTTCTTGCCGCTCATGCAGGTCTTGACGAGGTCAAGGCAGGACAGCTTATCATGGCTGACCTTGATTTTGTACTGGGAAACGATATCACATCGCCGGTGGCGATCAATGAGTTCCACAAGGCAGGATTTTCTGACGTGTTTGACAAGGAAAAGGTAACAATGGTTATGGACCATTTTGCCCCGAATAAAGATATCAAGGCTGCAACGCAGTGTAAGCAGTGCAGAGATTTCTGCGGAGAACACAGCATTACACATTTTTATGATGTGGGAGAAATGGGAATAGAGCACGCTCTTCTTCCCGAAAAAGGACTTGTAGCTCCCGGCGACTGCGTAATAGGTGCTGACTCGCACACCTGTACATACGGCGCTCTCGGCGCTTTTTCAACGGGAGTAGGTTCAACCGATATGTGCGCAGGCATGGCAAAGGGCAAGGCATGGTTCAAGGTGCCTTCTGCTATCAAGTTTAATATTATCGGAAAGCTGCCGAAATATTCTTCTGCTAAGGACGTTATCCTGCACATCATCGGTATGATAGGCGTTGACGGCGCACTTTACCGTTCAATGGAATTTTCGGGCGAGGGTCTTAAAAACCTCACAATGGAGGACAGACTCTGCATGGCTAACATGGCTATCGAGGCTGGCGCAAAAAACGGAATTTTCGCAGTTGACCAGGTAACTCTCGATTATGTAAAGGGAAGAGTAAACAAGGAGTTCAGAATTTTCGAGGCTGACCCCGACGCTGAGTATGACGAGGTCTACGATATCGACCTTTCTCAGATCAAGCCCACAGTTGCATTTCCTCATCTTCCCGAAAATGCAAAGACCTTTGACGAGATAGGCGATATAAAGATCGACCAGTCGGTAATCGGTTCATGCACCAACGGAAGGATCGAAGACCTTAGAGCTGCCGCTGAGATACTCAAGGGCAGAAAGGTCGCAAAGAACGTCCGCTGCATAGTTATCCCGGCTACTCAGTCGATATATATGCAGGCTATGGAAGAAGGTCTGCTGAAAATATTCATCGAAGCAGGCTGTGCAGTTTCAACTCCTACCTGCGGACCGTGTCTCGGCGGATACATGGGAATCCTCGC
>JBJERD010000213.1:0-2276 GCA_051882095.1 Oscillospiraceae bacterium | reverse complement strand
TGGAATCGCAAACGCAGTTATCCTGCCTTATGTTATGGAATACAACGCAGAATACACAGGCGACAAGTTCAAATACATAGCCGAAGCAATGGGCGTTGACACAACGGGCATGGATCAGGCTGCATACCGCAAGGCAGCAGTTGACGCAGTAAAGCAGCTTTCAAAGGACGTTGGAATCCCCGAAAAGCTTCATGAGATAGGCGTTAAGGAAGAAGACCTCCCTGCACTTGCCGAGTCTGCTTTCGCCGATGTCTGCACAGGCGGCAACCCAAGACCCTGCACGGTTGAATCTATACTTGAGATCTATAAGACAGCATTCTGATAATACTGCATAAAAACGGACGGTTTAAAAGCCGTCCGTTTTTTTATCAGAAATCAATTTTCTCCGCATATCCCGGCAGCTTTTCTTCGCTGCTGCCCTTTTCATTTGGTGTTCTCCTTTTTTGTCTCGTATCTTCTTTTGACAACACCGCACAACTGATGCCTGACGGCTTTGTGCGGTGCTGCCTAAATATTTCGCCCCTTTATTCTTACTTATATTATATCAAATCCCTTTAAAATGTCAATCGGCATAATATACAAAATTTTCCCGTCAAATTGTAAGTATCACCCAAACAAATTTATTTCAGCCAACATCGGCAAAAACGCTGGACTTTTTGGCATAAACATGGTATAATAAAGCGTTAAGAATAAATCTGAAAGAACAATTCGTAAAATAAGGAGAGTAATAAATGATAACTGTTTCAAACGTCAGCCTTTCATTCGGCGGACAGGTACTTTTCAAGGACGTTGACCTGAAATTCACCGGCGGAAACTGCTACGGAATAATCGGCGCAAACGGCGCAGGAAAATCCACCTTTCTGAAAATTCTCTGCGGAGAGATCGAACCCTCCACAGGCGAGGTCGCTATCGACAAGGGCACACGAATGTCGGTACTCCGTCAGGACCATTTCGCTTTCGACGAGTATAACGTTCTGGATACCGTGATAATGGGCAACAAGCGGCTTTATGACATCATGCAGGAAAAGGACGCCCTTTACGCAAAAGAGGACTTCACCGAAGAGGACGGCGACAAGGCAGCCCAGCTGGAAGGCGAATTTGCCGAGCTTAACGGCTGGGAGGCTGAATCGGACGCTTCAAAGCTTATTCAGGGTCTGGGTCTTTCTGAGGATATCCTCTATGCTCAGATGGCTTCGCTTTCGGGTCCCGAAAAGGTAAAGGTGCTGCTTGCACAGGCGCTTTTCGGCAACCCCGATATCATTCTTCTGGACGAGCCTACCAACCATCTGGACATCGACGCAATACGCTGGCTGGAGGATTTCCTCGCCGAGTATTTCGGAACGGTGCTTGTGGTATCTCACGACAGACATTTTCTCAATAACGTCTGCACTCACATCGTTGATATCGACTATACAAAGATAAAAATGTATGTGGGCAACTACGAGTTCTGGTATGAATCCTCTCAGCTTATGCAGAGAATGATAAAGCAGCAGAATAAAAAGGCTGAGGAAAAAATTAAGGAGCTGCAGGAGTTTATCGCAAGGTTCTCAGCCAACAAGTCAAAGTCAAAGCAGGCTACCTCACGCCGCAAGCTTATCGACAAGCTGACCGTTGAGGAAATGCCGGCTTCTTCAAGAAAGTATCCATATATCGGCTTCACAATGGACAGAGAGCCGGGCAAGGAGATACTGAGAGTTGACGGCATCTCCAAAACCGTAGACGGCGAAAAGCTTCTCAACAACGTTTCGTTCACTCTTGGACGTACCGATAAAGTCGCTTTTATCGGCGAGAGCGAGCAGGCTATCACTATGCTTTTCAAAATACTCATGGAGGAAGAACAGCCTGACGAGGGCAGCTTCAAATGGGGTTCCACCACTTCCCGTTCCTATTTTCCCAAGGATAACAGCGAGTTCTTCAACGGCTGCGATATGACTATAGTGGACTGGATAAGACAGTATTCCACCACCGAAGAAACCGACACGTTCCTGAGAGGCTTCTTGGGCAAAATGCTCTTCTCGGGGGACGATATCTACAAAAAGGTGGACGTGCTTTCGGGAGGCGAAAAGGTGAGATGTATGTTCTCACGAATGATGCTTTTCGGCTCTAACGTGCTTCTGCTTGACAGACCCACAAACCACCTTGACCTTGAATCCATCACCGCAGTAAACAACGGTCTTGCCGACTTCAAGGGAGTAGTGCTTTTCGCTTCTCACGACCATGAGATAATGCAGACGGTTGCAAACAGAATAATAGAGATAACTCCCGACGGCTGCATC
>JBJERD010000212.1:0-2278 GCA_051882095.1 Oscillospiraceae bacterium | reverse complement strand
CTCAGAAGGCTATCCGTCACAGCGAAACCGCAGGAGTGGACTACATTCCCGCCGACATCAATCTCGCCAATGCGGAAACGCTCATGGTCACGATGATCTCAAAGGAGCATATTCTCCGCAGGATACTTACGGAAGGTGTGGTCGGAGCGTATGACTTCGTGCTGATCGACTGCCTGCCGTCCCTCGGAACGCTCCTTATCAATGCCCTCACCGCTGCGGACAGAGTGCTGATACCCGTGCAGACACAGAAGTTCAGTATGGACGGCTTGCAGTCCCTTGAAGCTCTCACACAGCTTGTCAAGGCAAATACCAACCCGAAGCTGAACCTCATCGGAGTGCTGCCGACAATGGTAGATCGCACAAAGGTCAGCAGGACGGCTATCGAAACTCTCAACGAAAAGTACAGCGAAATGCTGTTCAGGACAAGCATCAGCAAGTCCATTGAAGCGGCGAAAAGCTCCGAGAACGGCACACCGCTTTGTCTCACAGGTCACAAGTTAGGTCAGGAATATGATGAATTGGCTCAGGAGGTGCTTTCAAGATGTTAAGTATGTCAGAACTCGCAATGAACCCCAACCGCAAGGTCACTACCGTATGTTACGGCAAAAAACAGGAGTGGGACGACCGTGAAGAAGCTCAGGCTTATTTCCTTGAAGCGATGATGAACAGTGACGGCGCAGAGCATGACCGCTACTCCGGCATCTACATTCAGCTTCAGAACGGGCTTGACTACTGCACCGATGAAGATGATGACGAGGAGGACGAGTCATGAAGCCCTTTGACACCGATAAAATGCCGTGGCTTTTCACTCCCCACGGCGATGGTGAGCTGAATGAATATTTCAGTTCAGACCACAGCATAGTTATTTCCGAGACTTCTAAGGAAGTGATCGCAAGCCTTTCCGAGAGCCGTGACAGGTTCTCAGGAAAACTCTGCTACGAATTTCACTACAATCAGCGCAGATACAAGAACACGCTCCTGCGGTTTGCGGATATGATCGTCCGTGCCGATGTGACGATAAAAATGCTGAAAAAGCGTATCATGGAGCTTGATATTGACAACCGTGAGCTTCGCAAACAGCTTGCGGATATGGAAAGGAAGATGAAACGATGAATACACCGCAGTTCGACCTGGGCGCAATGCTCTCCGCACCGCAGACAGCCATTCAACAGATACCGTGCGATCAGCTCAAGCCCTACCATAACCACAAGTTTGAGCTGTATTCCGGTGAACGCCTTGAAGATATGGTCGCCAGCATCAAGGAGAATGGTGTGCTGTCACCGATCATCGTTCAGCCTATCGAGGACGGATATGAGATACTGATCGGTCACAACCGCTGGAACGCTTCAAAACTCGCAGGACTGCCCACCGTGCCGGCTATCGTCAAGACGGGTTTGACCGAGGACGAGGCAGAAATGTACGTCATCGAGAGTAACGTAATGCAGCGTGGCTTCGAGAATCTCCGCATCAGCGAACAGGCTGCCGCCGTTGCACTCAGACACAGCGAAATGTTCTCTCAGGGTAAGCGGAATGACATTCTGAGGGAGCTTGCAGTCCTTGAAAATCCGTCCGCAGAACCCGACACCGCAACTTTGAATCCAGTGGGTTCAAAGTTAGATACAAGCGAGAGCGTCGGCAAGGAGTACGGCGTGAGCAAAGGCTCTGTTGTCCGCCTTATCCGCATCAACAAGCTGATCGACGAGCTGAAAGCCCTTGTGGACAGCGGAGATATTGCTATCCGAACAGGCGTGGAGCTTTCTTTCCTTTCTGAAGATACACAGGCTGTTGTCGCTGAATGTGCTGAGGACTGCAAGATCGACATGAAAAATGCTAAGAAGCTCCGTGCTTCTGCCGACAGCAAGGGCAATATCACTCCCGAAACCGTTCACGCTATTCTTTACGGCGAGGACACCGAGCCGAAAGTGAAGCCCAAAAGTGTGAAGATCAGCCACGATATTTATACCAAGTATTTCAGCAACGGCGAGAAGCCGAAAGAGATCACTGATACTATTGAAAAGGCACTTGAACTCTACTTTAAAAATATGGAGGACAAATAATATGAAGAAGATTATTACAACGGTATTCTGCACCGCAATTGCACTCTGCTCAGGCTTGAACGTCTATGCTGCCGAGATCCTTGAACGGGACTATATCGAAGCCGTGATTTGGGAGGAGATGTGGAACGGCAAGGGCGATAATGGTCTTGACTTTCCCGAAGCATCATACAAACATCATCTTCTTGACAAGTGGCTTGACGAGAACTATGGTTCAGAAGATT
>JBJERD010000211.1:0-2284 GCA_051882095.1 Oscillospiraceae bacterium | reverse complement strand
TTTGTGTCTTTTTCTTGTACGCTTCGCTATTTTTGACTTTTCAGATACACCCTAGGGGAATTTTTCAAAAAAACACATAAGGGAAGTTTATGAAATGACCTTAATCGAGGTTAACTCGGACAGCAAAACAGCCCCACAGGATCGCTCCTGTAAGGCTGTTGGGATCTATTATGATGGTACCATGTGGTGGGGGGCAAAATAGTGCCCTTTGCTGCACGGGAAAAATGTTTTCCCATCAAGGTGCAGGTCGGTGAAGGTCTCTGCATAAAACCCCTTTAGGGCAGTTTTTTGCCTAAAACTCCTCTATAGAAGGTTTTACGATATGGTCTGCATCGACCTGCACCACCATGATGGGTAGACCTCGTTGAAGGTCAAATACAAAAAAGTCCTCTATAGAGAAAATTTTCAAAAAACCACATAAGGAGAAGTTCTGTAAATGACATTCATCGAGGTCTACCCAGACAATCGTTTGAAACAGAACAATGAATTCTGCTGTTGAATTATTGAAATTTTCACAGAAGTGTGATATAATATATCATCTACTCTGTGGAGGTATCGGCATGGCTGTTAGTTACAAAAAACTGTTGCATATGATGATCGAGCGCGATATTACCAATGCTCAACTGATGCGAGATGCACATATCTCTGCGAATATCATTACAAAACTGAAAAACGGCCAGTACATTGCCCTGGACAAAGTCGAGAGTATTTGTCTTGCCCTGAATTGCAGCGCTGACGATATACTGGAGTTTATACCGAATACAGAGAAAAGTGAGGACAAAGCCAATGGCTGATTTGAAGAAAGACCAGGAACGGGAGGAACTATTCCGCACCATATATAAGATTGCGACTGACCTTGTCCACGCCGGTCATGTGTCCGAGTGGGATTTCAAGTCTTATGTTCTCGGCACTATGTTTTATCGCTATATATCCGAGAATTTCACCGCTTACATAAATGCCGGTGAGCACGCCGCAGGAAACGCGGATTTTGACTATGCAAAAATGTCCGATGCAGAGGCAGAGACTGCCCGTGAGGGACTGGTACAGGAAAAAGGCTTCTTTATCCTGCCTTCCGAACTGTTCTGTAATGTTCTTGCCCGCGCTGACAAGGATGAAAATCTGAATGAAACTTTGGAGCGTGTGTTTGCCCATATCGAGAGCAGCGCCGCCAGCGGTGATGCGGAAAGCGATTTCGCCGGTCTGTTTGATGATTTTGATGTAAACAGCAAGTCTATCGGCGAAACCGTTGCCAAGCGGAATAAGGTGCTTGCGGAATTGCTGCATGGCGTTGCCCGGATGCCCCTGTTCGACACCGATGGCATCAATCCGGATCTGTTCGGTGATGCCTACGAATATCTGATGGGGATGTATGCTGCCAATGCGGGAAAAAAGGGCGGTCAGTATTTTGCCCCGGCAGATGTGTCCGAGCTGCTTGCCCGTCTGGGAACAATCGGCAAGACCAAGATCAACAAGGTCTATGATATAAAAACACCGAGATTGATACAATTTAATTATTCCTCCGCCGATTTTGCCGCTTGAGGGGTAAGTTGGCGTTTGAGGGGTAAGTTGTGGAAGTCGGGGTGTCCCGGCTGTTTTTATCGGTAGAAATGTTCATACATCGTCGGTATAATTGACGGCGAGAAACACGAAACTGACGGAGGTGAAAACATGGCTTATGAAGAAGAGAACATCGTTCAGGAATGGCTGGATTATCTTAAAGACCTGAATGTTGAAACAAAGAAGATGTTCGGTTGCTATTGCCTATACTGTGATGGTCAGGCTGTCGGCTGGATTCATGACAGTGTTTTGAGCTTGCGAGAAGTTGGGTTGGATTATTTGCCAAAAGACATTAAGAGGCCGAGCAAAGAGGACAAAATACAAGAACTTGTTATTCCCCTTGATTATGCAAATGCTGACTGGCTACCCAAAGCAGTACAGGATACAGCAGATATAAGAAAAAGGCAGAGATAAAACCCTTTTGATGAGGTAACCGCCATGAAGCAAATCACAAACAAGGAATACGAAGAGTGGCAGAAATACAAAGCGGAGAAAGCGAAGGGCCACATCCTGCTGCTGGATACCGTCCGGTTCATCTGCGAGGCCAACGGCTATGACGCAGAAAAGATCGGTCAGCACTTCCTTGAGATTCTGCCAAAGATCTGTCCACCTGAGGAGAGATAGTCTCTGTGCAGAAAAAATGATTGGAGAAGAATAATGGGACATATAAAATTGGTCGATTGTAAAATGAAGTTGGACACCTAAGAAAAAATCCATAGTGATTTTC
>JBJERD010000210.1:0-15635 GCA_051882095.1 Oscillospiraceae bacterium | reverse complement strand
AAAATTTCACCCCTCTTTCACGGTCGAAAGCTTTTGATGCTTTGATAAGCCCTATGCAGCCTGCTCCGTAAAGGTCGTCGTATTCGATGCCCTTTCCTCTGAATCTGTTTGCGCATAGGTGAACAAGTCCGAGATTTTCTTCTGTAAGTTTGTTGGTTTCCTGGGTTGCAGTTATCATTTGTATGCCTTTCGGGTCTTTAAGGTTTTTTCCATGACAACGACTGTTCCCTTGCCCTTTGTGCTGCGTACCTTGATCCTGTCCATAAAGGCTTCCATAACAGAAAAGCCCAGACCTGCACGCTCTTCTTCGGGAGCGGTGGTGAAAAGAGGCTCCATTGCTTTTTCAACGTCCTCCATTCCGCAGCCCTTGTCACGTATTTTTATGTAGACCCGACCCTTTTCCAGTATCCTCACCTGAATGAATATCTCTCCCACCGTGTCACGATAGGCGTGTACAATGCAGTTTGTCACCCCCTCCGATACGGCGGTTTTTATTTCCGAAAGCTCGTCTATTGCAGGGTCAAGCTGACTGAGAAACCCCGATACCGCTATTCTCGAAAAGCGTTCATTTTCTGAATAGCTGGGAAAGCTCAGTTTCATTTCGTTTATGGCTTTCTGACTCATTTCAACATTCCTCCCATCTGCCGGCTGTCCGATATGCTTTGCTCAGGTTCTTTTGTCTGCTCGCTGTCGGCGGAGGGGATATCCACTATCCTGCAAAGCTTGTTAAGTCCTGCAAGTATCATCACCTTTCTGATGTACGGCGGAGGATTAGCGGTCAAAACCTCTCCCGACCGCTGTACCATAAGCTTGTACCTTCCCATAACAAGCCCTATTCCCGAGCTGTCCATAAAGGTCACATTCTCAAAGTCGATTATCAGCGTGTGAGGCTCGTATTGGGCGATCGCACTGTCTATCTCGCTTCTGTAAAACTTTGCGGTGTGGTGGTCGATATCTCCGTATATCGCCGCCGTAAGCTTTTTGTTCTCTCTGTCGGGGATAATTTTAACGTCCATAGCTTTCATTCCTTTCATATAGTATAAGGCAATACCGCACAGCCACCTGCTGCCTCCTTTGCTGCACATATGTAATATAATGACCGTGCGGTGATGCCTGACGTTTTGTTGTTTCCTGATATAATAATACAGCATATGATGCACAAAAAATGTCGTATCCTGTCGGCTGTAACGGTTTTTTCAAAGAAATTATCTCAACAAAAGAATATTATCCTGCCCTGTTTGTGATATCTTGTGCTTTTTGCCCGACCACAGCTGTACATTTATACAAATTGACGAAAAAAACGCCTGCATTTCAATAGAAAATGCAGACGCCGTAATTGCTCAAAAAGCAATGTGCACAAAAAATAATATATACTATTAGTTATAATAAACAAATGTAAAAGTTGCACAAAAAACTCTTTTCGTAAACGTTTAAGTAACCTTGACAAAATGCCGTAGAATTGATATAATTAAGATTAGCTAAATGAGCCCTTTTTGACATATCTCATAAAAAAGAACGGCTGTTTCTGTGCAATATTGTTAGAAAATTGAGCAATATTACTAGATATTGTGTCGATTTTTGTGCAAACCACAATATGTTCATGTTGCACAAAGAGATAATGTGATCTTAGGCACAATGTTTAAATCACCGAGATTTTGTTATGGGTATTTTGCATGAAAATATTTTGTTCGGTCAAAGGCTTTGTGCGTATGTAGTTCGGCGCAAAGGACTTTGAGGTCTTGAAGTAAGTACGGAAAGGTGGCTGAGCCATGATGCCGGCAGAGGTCGGCAGAGTCGTGGGAGCGTTATGGGAGTAATTCTTTCAACCAAAGATCTTTGCCGTGATTTTAAGATCGGCGACGGAAGCGTTGTTTCCGCTTTGAAAAATATCAACATCGAAATAGAAAAAGGCAAGCTTACGATATTGAGAGGCAGGTCGGGAAGCGGCAAGACAACTCTTATCAATATTCTCGGTGCGCTGGATAAGCCTACAAAAGGAAACGTTATCTTTAACGGCAAGGATATTACGGGATTGTCCGAGAAAAAGCGTGACGAGATAAGAAGATATGAGATGTCATTCGTTTTTCAGTCGGTGGCCCTTATGTCGGGCATGAACGCCTATGAAAATGTGGAGTTCGGGCTGAGGTTGGCTAAATATCCCTACGATATGAGGGATAAGAGGGTCAGAGAAGTGATGAAAAACGTAGGTCTTGAAAAGCGAATGTTCCACCGCCCGGGTGAAATGTCGGGAGGAGAACAGCAGCGAGTGGCTATAGCAAGGGCGATAGCTCACAATCCTCAGGTGGTCTTTGCGGACGAGCCGACGGCTGAGCTTGATACGGCTACGGCGCTTCATGTGGTAAAGCTTTTTAAAGAGCTGGTGGCAAATCATCAGATGACTATAATAATGACCACTCACGATCCCAGCATGATAGATATTGCAGATCGTGTTTATACTCTCGAGGACGGTGAGATAGTTGAGTGACGCTTTGACCGCTGATAATATGGTAATACCCGAAGTTGATAAGTATATGATCCGCTGTGAGAATTTAGTGAAAATTTATAAAACAGACGAGATCGAGGTAGTTGCGCTTCAGGGTCTTGACCTTGACGTTGAACGGGGCGAGCTTATGGCTATCGTGGGCAATTCGGGAAGCGGAAAATCCACGCTTCTGAATATGCTTGGCGGACTTGACAAGCCCTCGGCGGGAAGTCTTTTCGTTGACGGAAAGAATCTGCTGAAGTTCAGCGATAAGGATTACATGGAATATAAACGGAATACAGTTGGTTTTGTGTGGCAGAACAACGCCCGAAACCTTATACCGTATCTGACCGCAGTGCAGAACGTTGAGCTGCCCATGCTTCTGAAAGGACAAAGACAGCGGCGTGAAAGAGCGCTGGAGCTGCTGGATAAGGTGGGGCTATCTCACCGCAAGAACAGCAGGCTGGATCAGATGTCGGGAGGAGAACAGCAGAGGGTGGCAATTGCCATAGCTCTTGCAAACAGTCCAAGACTGCTGCTTGCCGACGAGCCTACCGGTTCGGTGGATACCAAAACTTCAAATGTTATTCTTGATATATTTAAAGAGCTTAATAAGAGCGAGAATCTGACGATAGTCATAGTTACGCACGATGTTAAGCTGGCGCACCGCATCGACCGTGTGGTCGCCATAAGAGACGGCAGAACAAGCTCTGAGATAGTGAGAAAACGTTCTTATGTTGAAGAGCTTAACGAGATGGGAGATATCGTCCGTGTTGAGGATGAAAATGCGGAGGATACTCATGAAGAGCTTGTGGTTCTGGACCGCTCGGGAAGATTGCAGCTTCCCAAGGATTATATGGAAGCTCTTGAGATCAAGGGCGGAGATAAGGTCAAGGTAGAGCTTGATGATGAAGAGAAGAGAATGTTTCTTTTCAAGTCGGGCTGACCGCATTTATTATTGTTGTTACCCAATCGGGTTTTTATACAGCTTTGGAATATAACGGACTATACTATTATAATATATAGGGTTATAGGACAGTTTCTTCAGAGAAATCATTAGCAAATTATTAGGAAAGGTGGATTCATAGTGAAGAACACAATGTTTAGGCGTGTTATCTCATCTGCGCTGGCATTGGCTCTGGCAGCAACAAGCTGCATAGCCGTACTTGCAGAAACCACAGACGAAAGCACTCTAGGCACTCAGGACATCAACGCTGAACTGGTTGACGCAAGCAACCGTGAAAATGCATACAGCAATTATGTCAAGAAATATGCAGACGCAGCAAGACCTGAGCAGGAAGTTATCATCAACGGCGCTGATTTTATCAGCAAAAGCGACAGCGCTGACATAACAGTTACGACCGTTGACGGAAAGGACAATGTTGCACAGTGGGCGAATCAGGAGGGCAGCGTTACATACGAGTTTGAAGTTGCCGAGACCGGCGTCTACAACATCGAGGCAAGCTACGAGGCTCTTGCAGGAGGAACTACCTCTGTTGAGTTTGCTCTGCTTATCGACGATGTGTGCCCATATACCACTGCGTCCAGAATTACCCTCCCCAAGAGATGGGTAAACGAAACAGGCATCGAGCAGGACGCAAAGGGCAACGATATCCGTCCCGGACAGGTAGAAGAGGTCTGCTGGCAGACCATGCCTTTCAAGGATATCGACGGACTTTCCAACGAACCGCTCAGATTTTATATCGAAGCAGGCAAGCATACTCTTACGCTCCAGTCTTCAAAGGCTCAGTTTGCGCTGGAGTATCTGAAGCTTTATCAGTACAAGATTGCTGAGGCTTATGTTGCTGCTGACTCGTCCGATATAGCCGCATCAAGCGCTGAGGTTATCAAGCTTGAAGGCGAGCTTGCAGATTATAAGTCGGACAGAACACTCTTCCCGACTAATGACAGAAACTCCTATTTGACCTCTTCGGCTACAGGTTCAAGCCCCACAAAGACCAAGTACAACACTATCGGTAAGGATAGCTGGAACAAGGCTACACAGGCTGTTACCTGGAAATTCAACGTTGAAAAGGACGGATATTATAAAGTAGGTATCCGTGCAAGACAGGATACCATGCGTGGAATGTATTCCAACAGACGTATGTATATCGACGGCGTTGTTCCTTGTCTTGAGGCTGAGCAGATCAAGTTCTATTACGATACTGAATGGAACCTTACTGTTCCAAAGGCTAAAAACGGACAGATCATGTATTTCTATCTGGAAGCAGGCACTCATGAGATAACTCTTGAGGCTGTTCCCGGCGAGATCGGCGAGATAATGGGCGATCTTGACGAGATAGTTTATAACGTAAACAGCTATTACAGAAGAATACGTCAGATCACAGGTCCTGACCCCGACGAATACAACAACTACATGATAGATAAGGCTATCCCCGGAATCATCGACGACTTCAAGACCTACTCAGAGAGCCTGAGAACTCAGATGAAGAGGATCGAAGAGCTTTCCGGACAGGGCGGTACTGAGGCTGTTACCCTTGACAAGCTTGCGATCGTTCTTGACAAGTGTACCGAAAAGCCCGACAGAATCCCCCAGATGATGTCTCAGATCAAGGATAACGTTACATCGGTTTCTTCATGGATAAACCAGTACCGTGAGCAGCCTCTCGAAATTGATATGATCGAGATAGCTACTTCCGACAAGGAGTTCACCTCCTGCGACAGATCCTTCTTCGCAGCCTTCGGCTTCGGCTTCAGAGCATTTATCGGCTCCTTCTTTGAGGACTATAACTCCCTTACAGACGAGGACGACAGCGCAATGGTATGCTGGATATCCCTCGGACGTGATAACGCTCTGGTAGTTCAGAACCTTATCAATAACGAATACAATCCTACAGCAAAGACAAAGATCAACATGAAGCTCGTTCAGGGCGGTATCGTTGAAGCTACATTCGCAGGAAAGGGTCCTGACCTTGCTCTGTTCATGGGCGGCGACTTCCCTATCCAGCTTGCGGCAAGAGGAGTGCTGACAGACCTGTCGCAGTTCTCGGATTATGACGAGGTAATGCAGAGATTCTCGCCCGACGCAGGAGTGCTTTACGAATATAACGGCGGTTCTTACGGACTCCCCGTTTCGCAGACATTCCCAATGCTGTTCTATCGTTCTGATATTCTTGACCAGTACGGCATCGACCCCGCTACAGACCTTAACACTTGGGACGGACTTATCGAAACACTTCCTATTCTCCAGAGAAACTATATGGAAGTAGGTCTTATCCTTCCCGTAGTTACAAACGTGGGCGGTCAGACAGCTATCTCGCCTACAACAGAAGCAGGTAACACATTCGCTACAATGCTTCTCCAGCAGGGCATCAACTACTATGACGAGGCTCAGACAAAGACTAACTTCGATACTCAGGAAGCTATCAATGCGTTCGATACATGGACAAAGTTCTATACTACATACAGCTTCCAGCAGACATATGACGCATTCACACGTTTCAGAACAGGCGATATGCCGGTGCTGATACAGAACTACACCTTCTTTAACCAGCTTTCAGTCGCAGCTCCCGAGATCAAGGGCTGCTGGGGCTTCCAGCCTGTTCCCGGAACGGTTCAGGAGGACGGAACCATAAACCACGCTTCCAACTCACAGGGCTCCGGAGCTATCATCTTTAAGAAGGCTAAGGACCAGCAGGGCGCTTGGGAATTTATCAAGTGGTTCACTTCCAAGGAAGTTCAGGTAGAGTACGGCAACGACATCGAGTCAATACTGGGTACAATGGGTAGATTCGATACCGCAAACGTTGAAGCTCTCGGCGAGCTTTCATGGACTTCAACAGAGGTGGCTCTGCTTAAGGAGCAGCTGCTTTCACAGGTTGAGATCCCTGTAATCCCGGCTTCTTACGGCGTTACCCGTAACCTTATGAACGCATTCAGAGAGGTTGTAAACAACTACGAGAATGCCCGTGATACACTGTTCTGGTACAACAAGGACATCAACGACGAGATCACTCGTAAGCGTGAAGACCTCGGACTTAACGATCAGTAAAGAAAGGAGAGAAAGTAATGGCTAAAAATCTTGATCCAAATACACCCATTAACAAACAGGGAAAGTGGGCATATACATGGCACATGATGAAGGTCAACAAAGGCTGCTACGGTCTGCTTGCTCCTTTCATGATTCTCTTCCTGATATTTACGATCATACCGGTTATAATGTCGCTTCCTATGGGCTTTACAAACTTCAATATGATCCAGACCCCCAAGTGGGTAGGCTTTTCAAACTTCTATACATTGTTCCTTAACGACGATGTATTCCTTATTGCAGTCAGAAACACTCTGATATTTGCAATATTCACAGGACCTTTCTCATACATACTCAGCTTCTTTATCGCATGGCTGATAAATGAGATGCATCCTTTCCTCAAAACACTTTTCACATTCGTATTCTATGCTCCTTCAATGACGACTTCGGTTTATGTGACCTGGCAGCTGATCCTTTCGGGCGACTCCTACGGTTATCTGAACGCCGTTATGATGGACCTGGGTCTGTTCAATTCACCAAAGCAGTTCCTGACCGATACAAACTACATTCTTCCCGTAGTTATCATCGTTCAGCTGTGGATCTCCATGGGTGCAGGCTTCCTTGCTATCCGTGCAGGTTTCCAGAACATTGATAAGTCAATGTATGAGGCAGGCGCTATCGAGGGTATCAAGAACAGATGGCAGGAGCTTTTCACCATCACTATCCCTTCAATGGGACCTCAGCTCCTGTTCGCAGCCGTAATGCAGATCTCTGCGTCATTCACAGTCGGCGTTGTAGGTCAGATGCTTGTTGGTCTGCCTTCCACAGACTATGCGGCTCATACCATTATGAACCATGCTACCGACTACGGCTCCATCCGTTATGAGATGGGTTACGCCTCGGCGATATGTTTCGTTTTGTTCGCAGCGATGCTCCTTGCAAACAAGGGCGTAAACTGGCTGCTGGGCAAGTATCTTGATTAAGGAGGTGAGTTTACGAAATGGCAAAAAGAAGAAAAAAGCAAGTATCCATTGATAAGCTGAAGGTAAAGGATAAAAAGAAGAGAATAAACGGTTCTCTCGGCGGAGATATTGTGATCTTCGTTTTCCTGACGCTGCTTGGACTGTTTATGGTTTTCCCTCTGTACTATTCATTTGTACAGTCTATCAAACCTGTAGAAGAGCTGTTCGTATTCCCACCTAAGCTCTATGTACTTAATCCGACCACAAGAAACTTCTCGGATATGTTCAAGGTTGCCGCAAGTATGTGGGTACCGCTTTCAAGATACATCTTCAACAGCGTATTCATTACAATAGTTATCTGCGTATGCAACCTGTTTGTTTGCTGCTGTGCAGGCTTCGTACTTGCAAAGTGCAAATTCCCGGGCGCTAAGTTCATCAACCAGCTGATCGTAACCGCCCTGCTGTTCGCTTCAAACGCAACATGGATCATGCAGTTCCTGGTAATGTCCAAGCTGCACATAATCGATACATACTGGGCGCTTATCCTTCCCAGCATTTCGACAGCCATGGGTCTGTTCCTTATGAGACAGAGTATGTCCACTATCCACGATTCAATGATAGAGGCTGCAAAGGTTGACGGTGCGGGATTGTTCAGAATTTGCTGGCAGATAGTTGTTCCAAACTCAAAGCCGGCGCTGATGACGCTTATAATCTTCGCTTTCCAGGGCGCATGGAACCTTCAGGGCGGATCGCTTATCTACTCTGAAGAGCTGAAAACTCTGCCGACGATCGTTCAGCAGATCACAATGGCAGGTCTTGCACGTCAGGGCGTAACCTTTGCTTCGGCAGTACTGCTTCTGATTCCGCCGCTGGTTGTATTCCTTATCGCACAGAGCAACGTTATGGAAACCATGGCTAACTCCGGTATTAAGGACTAATCAGTAACAACAATTATTTCGGAAAGGAAACAGGTGATAAGTAGTGTCGAGAATTAATAATTCCGCTAAAAAACTGCTCACTCTGTCAATGGCGCTGGCAGCGGCATTAACAATGACCACCACCGCCTTCGCAGACGAGCCTTATGACGCCTATAACTACGATACTTGGGAGGATCCGATCCCCTCGCAGAGCGGTTATAGAGTAGAACGCACGGTTACCGGAGATGATATGGGTCTTGCAAGACTTACAGACCCCGACGACGAGCTTTTCGTAAGTGAAAACGCTCCCACAAGCCTCAGCGACTCAAAGGACCTTTTTATGGACGACGAGCGTGAGGAGTTCTGGATAGCCGATACAAAAAACAACAGAGTTATCAGACTCAATAAAGATCTTGAGATCATCGGACGCTATTACGGCGTAAAGGGCAATACTGAGATAAATGTTGACGAAGCAACGGGACTTTCAAACTTCCAGTCGCCTTACGGCATTTATGTAACAACAAGCCCTTCGACCGGCGACCACACTATCTATATTGCAGATTATGACAACTCAAGAGTAGTTAAAGCGAAGGTAGTTTCTCCTACCGAGCTTGAGCTTGTCCAGGAATATACAAAGCCTGAGGAAGCCCTCTATACTTCAAAGACCTTCAACCCCGCTAAGGTAATTGTCGATAACGCCGAAAATGTTTACACCGTTGTTAAGTCGGTAAACACAGGTTCGGTACAGTTCTCAAAGGACGGAAGCTTTACAGGATTCTACGGAGCTAACCGTGTTGAGGTAACGGCAGCAGTAGTTGCTCAGAAGCTGTGGAGAACAATCGCTTCCAACGAGCAGATCGAAGGAATGAAGAGAAACGTTCCTGTTGAGTATGCAAACTTCGATATCGACCAGGACGGATTCATTTATACAGTTACAGAGGTATCTACCTCTACGGACGCTGTAAAGAAGCTTAATCCCGCAGGATATAACATCTGGGATAACGCTGTGGGCGACGAGTACAACTTCGGTGATATCACCGACGGTCCTCAGTATGACCCTGTGGCTAATACCACACATACAACAAGACTTACCGATATCGTTATCGGAAACAACGGTCTTATCAATGTTCTCGATTATGAGACAGGACGTATTTTCCAGTATGACAGAAATGCAAACCTTATCTGCATTTTCGGTACAAAGAACTCCACATCAGACCAGAGAGGAAGCTTCCTCAATCCTAACGCCGTAGAAGCTCTTGGAAACAACATCTATGTGCTTGACGGTTCAAAGAACGACGTTACAGTATTTACCGAGACCAAGTTCGGTCAGTATCTGCATAATGCCTTTGAGTATTACGACCAGGGCAGATATACAGAGGCTAAGGCTGACTGGGAAGAGGTAATCAAGAGAGACGGCGGCTACACAATGGCTTATATCGGTCTTGGAAAAGCGGCTCTGAAGGAAGAGGAGTATTCAAAGGCTCTTAAATACTTCAAGACAGCTTACGACCAGGACGATTACGATAAGGCTTACAAATATGCCCGTGAGAATTTCCTCAGAGAGAACTTTACAGTTATCATCATTGTTCTTGCAGTTATTATAGTACTGCTGATAGTAAAGAGCGTTCTGAAGAAAAAGGGTATAAAACTTATTAAGAAAAAGGCTAAGGAGGGAAAATAGTATGTATGAATTTTCAACATTGGGTTGGCTGAAACACGTTATTTTCCATCCTGTTGAAGGCTTTGAAGACCTGAGATGGAAAAAGCAGGGCTCTATGAAGGTGTCAATGGTCATCGTTTTGCTGCTGTTCGTGGCGATGGTTGCGAACAGACAGCTGACAGGCTTCCAGTTCAACACCGCCTATGTAAAGATATTCAACGTAATTCCGCTGCTGGTACAGTCGGTAGTATACTTCTTCACATGGGTAATAGGCAACTGGGCGCTGTGTACGCTTTTCGACGGTGAAGGAACTCTGAAAAAGATATGCATTTATTCTGCATATGCACTCGTTCCTTATATCGTTTGCACATTCATCGCAGTATTTATGTCAAACTTTCTTGTACAGGAAGAAGCAATTTGGATCAACGCTATCTATTACCTCGGTCTGGGCTGGTCGTTGGTTCTGATGATCCAGGCTATGAAGGCAGTTCATCAGTACAGCTTTACAAAAACTATCATATCAATGGTGTTTACTGTAATCGCAATGCTGCTTATACTGTTTCTTGCAATTCTGCTTCTTTCGTTGTTCCAGCAGGTATATGTATTCGGTTATTCAATCTATACCGAGATCGCATACAGAATCAGAGGCTAAATTAGAAACGGTGGTGTAAATTAAATGCATAACAAAAGTTATAAAAAGGCAATTGTGTTTGCGTTAGTTCTTACAATGCTGATGCCTCTGGGTTCGATGGCTGCGTCCTCTACTGCGGACGACGCAGAACAGGAGGCTGCAACAGCAGGTACAACTGACACAGCAGAAGACGGCGCCGAAGAAGAGGGAGAAGAGGACAAGGACGAGCTTGCAGAGCCTATCACAGACGAGCAGGCTATTGCCCTTGAGACCTGCAAGGAGTATTATTCCAACGATAACTTCATTCTTTACGGCGACGAAGAAAATGAAAGAGTCGGCATCAAGGTGAAATCATCAGGCAAGTTCTGGTGGACGTCTCCAATAAACGTAATGGCTGACGATACTATCATCGACGAGGTAAAGGGCGCTTCAATGAAGAACGGTCAGAGAAAGCAGACCGCTTCAAGCGCAGCTATCAAGGTCGGCGACCTCAGACAGGAAAAGAGAACGGAATCTCCGGCTCCCGTATATTCCACAAGAGCAAGAAAGTCATGGAAGCAGGAGAGCAAGGGTCTTGCGATCACTTATACCTACGGTACTGAGGGAGTTAAGTTCACAGTTCATTACGAGCTTTGCGACGACAACCTTTATGTTTATGTAGATTCAAGCGAGATCGAGGAGAAGAACACTTCCCTGACAGACGGAAAGGTTCTTACAAAGCTTCAGCTTTGTCCTTCCTTCGGCGCTGTATCCTCCGTTGACGAAAACGGAAATCCCACTGAGGGCTATATGATAGTTCCCGACGGAAGCGGAGCCGTTATTCAGTACAACAACGGCAAAACAAATTATTCCGATTACTCTCAGCAGATATACGGCAGAGATTATACAGCTGTTCCTCTTAACGCTCCCCGTGTTACAGAACAGGCTTATATGCCGGTGATCGCTTCGGTATCAGGCAACAGCGGATTTGTTGCGGTAGTATCCGACGGCGACGCAAACGTATATGCAAAGGCTCAGGTAAGCGGACAGAACAAGCAGGCTTACAACAACTGCTATTTCGAGTTTGAAACCAGAAGTCAGGACGCATTCTTTATGAGCGGCGATAATTCAAACAAGATCACCGTTTTTGAAAAGGGCGGCGTTAAGACTGAGCGCTTCGGAATCAGATATTATCCTATCGACAAGGACGAGGATATCAACTACGCAGACTGCGCAGAGGTATACAGAAACTACCTTATCCAGTACAAGGGACTGAGCGCAAATGTTGAGGCAAACAGCTCTGACCTTTATGTTGATTTCTTCGGCGGCGTAATGAAGCAGACCTCTATCGTGGGTATCCCATTCAACCTCAAGACTGAGATCACAGGCTTCAGCCAGGCTCAGCAGATAGTTGATAAGTTCAAGAACAACGGCGTTGACAGCCTTGTGGTAAATTACAACGACTGGACAAACGCTTCCATCAAGAACAATATTTCAACCAAGGCTAAGGCTTCCGGCACTCTCGGCGGTCAGAGCGATTTTGAAAGCTTTGTGGGCAGCGACGGCGTAGATGTATTCCCGTCCATGAACAACATCCAGATGGATTCGGGCAGCTGGGGATTCTCCACCTTCACAAACACAGCTATCAGAATTTCAAACGCTTATTCAAGACAGAGCTCCTACAGCCCTGCATTCGGAGTAGCGCTCAGAGGAGTTTCTCCCGCATTGCTTGCTCCTAACAGCTATACTAAGGTATTCGATCAGATGATCGAAAGCTATAAGGACAAGTCGCTTGATAAGATAGGCTTCGGTGATTATTCAACAAAGCTTGTCAGCGACTACTCGAAAAAGAATCAGTCAAGCAGAAACGACACTATGAACACTATCGTCGAGGGCTATAAGAAGGCTTCTGAAAACGTAGGTTCAATTATCTGCGACGGCGCAAACGCATACGTTCTGCCTTACGCTTCACAGGTAACAAACGTTCCCGTTTACTCCAGCGGCTTTAACCTGACAGACTTCGACATTCCGTTCTATCAGATGGTTATTCACGGCTATGTTCCGTATTCTTCAAAGCCTATCAATGCAAGCTCAAATACAGGCGAGACCTTTATGCTGGCGCTTGCGGCAGGTTCGGGACTCCATTACGATCTGGTTTATGAGGAAGCTTCAGTACTTAAGGATACCGAATATGACGATCTCTATTATTCAAACTACGAGGGCTGGATAGACATGGCTTCCAAGCAGTATGAGATCGCTAGTCAGGTTCTTTCGGGAGTTTCTGATATGACCATCTCGAAATATGAGATCAGCGACGACAAGAACGTTATTACCACCACCTATACAAAGGACGGCAGCAACGTTGTAGTCGAGGTCAATAAGTCGGCGGAAACAGTTTCGGTCGACGGCAAGGTAATAGACCTTGGAGACGCTTTAGAAGAAGGAGGTAATGAGGCTAATGAGTAATTTGGAAAACAATATGCCAAATGAAGAGCTGGAAAACGCTGCCGCTGATGAAAACCTTCAGGCAGAAGAACAGCCTCAGCAGATAATTGAAGAAGCTGCGGTTGAAGAAAGCTCGGAAGAAGCAGTTGAAGCAGCCGCTCCTCCGAAAGCAGTAAAGGTCAAGGAAAGCAGAATACCTTACGAAAAGAAAAAAGAGCTTTACGGTCTGGGCTTTATTGCTCTGTGGCTGCTGGGTACGATATATTTCTTTATCTTCCCGCTTGTAGAATCTCTGATCTATTCCTTCAATGAAACAAAGGTAGGTCCCGGAGGAATGCAGATGAAGTTCATCGGCTTCGATAACTATGTAAACGCATTCCGTAAGGATCAGGACTATTCAAAGGCATTGACTGCAATGCTGGGAAACACAGCGCTGAAAACTCCGCTTATCCTGGTATTCTCCATATTTATCGCAGTAATCCTCAATCAGAAGTTCAGAGGAAGAACCTTTGCAAGAGCAGTATTCTTCCTTCCTGTTATCATTGCTACAGGTCCTGTAATCGACATTATCAACGGTAACATGAGCACAGGCGGATACGCCGGCGGCTCTGAGCAGTTCAGCTCAATGTTCGAGACCGACCTTGTAGACCAGCTTCTTAACTTCCTGGGTATTTACAACATAAGCGATACCCTGACGGAAACGATCAATACGCTGACATCGGATATATTCAATCTGGTATGGAATTCAGGTATCCAGATCCTGCTGTTCCTTTCGGCTCTCCAGGGAATACCGTTCTCCGCTAAGGAAGCGGCTCAGATGGAGGGTGCAACAGCCTGGGAATATTTCTGGAAGATCACAATTCCTTATATCAGCCCTATGATCCTCACAAGCTTGGTTTACACCATCGTAGATTCATTCGTAGATCCGGCAAACGAAGTTATGACTATCGTTCTCAACAAGTCAAGCAACTGGGAGCACGGCTATTCAGCGGCTATGGCTTGGGCATACTTCCTTATCATAGGTATAGTTCTTGCTATTGTTGTAGCGATCATCAATAAGTTCGTTTATTATGAAGTAGATTAAAGGGGGGATTACAGTGGCAACTAAAAAAGAAGAAAGAGAGTTCGAAAAAGAACGCAAGGCTGCTATAAAAGCCCGTCATAAAAGAATGAAAGAAGAAGGTATTGAAAAATACCTTACGCCGGAACAGATCCGTTACAACCGCAACAAGAAGATCATCGGAATGGTTTGGCCTTTCTTCAGATTTCTGATTTTGTTCGGTCTTTGCTTTGTAATCCTTTATCCTCTTATATTCATGATATCAACAGCATTCAGACCTTCCGAGCAGATGAACGACCCGTCGGTTGTTTGGCTGCCGAAGAGCCTTACGCTTGATAACGTAAAACAGGTGTGGGACGTTATGGTGTTTGACAAAACAGTTCTTAACACGATTCGTCTTAATCTGGTGGCTTCGGTGCTTCAGGTAATCACCTGTTCTATCACAGGTTATGGTTTTGCAAGATTCAAGTTCAAGGGAAGAGGATTCCTGTTCGGAATAGTTATCCTCATGATAATCGTTCCTCCGCAGATCACAACAATTCCTCTCTACCTACAGTATGCATTCTTCAAGCCTGAGTGGCTGGTTAAGCTTCTCACAGGCGGCACTACATCGTTCATCAACACCAGCTGGACAATGTATCTGCCCGCAATGTTTGCAAACGGACTGAGAGCCGGACTGTTCATCTTCATCTTCCGTCAGTTCTTCAAGGGACTGCCCAAGGAGCTTGAAGACGCTGCTTACCTTGACGGCTGCGGACCTTTCAAGACCTACATAAAGATCATGGTTCCTAACGCTAAGACATCATTCCTGACAGTATTCCTGTTCTCGATAGTATGGTATTGGAACGACTTCTATGTATCGTCTTCATTCTTCACAAAGAACGACACCGTTGCTCTTATGCTGAAGAACCTGGACGCAAACCTCCAGCAGCAGCTGTTCGACGGTCAGACGGTATCTGTAAGACAGATCATCGTATGGCTCGAAGCAGGCTGTATCCTGTCCATCACTCCTATCCTTGTAATGTATGTATTCCTTCAGAGATACTTCATTGAAGGTATTGAGCGCTCGGGTATTACAGGTATGTAATCATAAGCTTTCCAAGCGGAATGTCCTTCGGGGCGTTCCGCTTTATTTTGTGGTAATTTTTATTTAATCGCAGAACATAGAATAAGGGGAAGCCCTCTATCGCAGGGCTTGAGCCTGCGCTTTAATTTTTGATGCTATTCCGATTTACTTACGAAAAAATTTTTCGTTAAGAAAACGTTTTCTGACCTTGCATATTTCCGATGATATGTTATAATGAGTTTATCAGCGGTCAAAAGACGTTTTGACGGCAATTTGAGAAAATAACAGGAGTGTTTAAACTATGCCTATAAGCTTCAACGAAAGCGCACGGCTGTTCAAGCTTCGTGCCAAGGATACCGACTATATCATCAAGATAGCCCCCGGCGAGTATCTTGCTCACGTTTATTTCGGCAGCAAGATACCCGATGAGGACGTTACTTATCTG
>JBJERD010000209.1:0-2332 GCA_051882095.1 Oscillospiraceae bacterium | reverse complement strand
CATGCGACCGCTGAACTGGAAAGCTCCTGCCGAGTATGTTAAGTCTTTCTTAACTACCGGCGAAGTTTTCTGAAACTTTTGTAACGCATCATTGACAAACCTACATTTTTCACATTCTCCGGCGTTCTTTCGGCGAAAGCTTTTCCATGAGCCTTTGCTTTGCCCTGTAAATGCGCTTTTTTACAGCAACCTCATTGATGTCAAGCAGCTTTGCTATCGTTTTTATCGAGTAACCATATATATAATACCAGTATAACACATCTTTGTCGTCATCTTTCAGCTCTTTGAAACACATTTTTATCTCAGCAGCGTCGTAATCATCAAACGAGCCGTCCGCAATGTCTCCGTCGCAGTGTATATCCTGAGCGCCGTTTTTTCTGCTCACCCTCGACCTGTCAATAATTATGTTCCTTAAAATCATCGTCAGCTGATTTGCCGTCTTTGCGCATATCTTCCTGTCTATCCTGTCAAAATTACAGGCGATGCGAAAAAAAGCTTCTGCCACTGCGTCTTCAACATCTTCCTGATTTTTCAGATATTTGTACGCCGTGTGCATCATAAGGTCCTTGTATTCATAATATAGCCTTTCAAATTCAGCCTTGTCTTTCTCATCATCTATCAATGCCAGGCAAACAGCCAGCATAATATCACCTCATGTGCGCCGCCCACTGAAGGCAGCGTGTCTGTCAGTCTTTTTCTATTATATCACAAAAAAACAGATATCACAAGTGAGAATTATAATTTTATTCTTGCTGCGAAAAAATCCGACACCACAAAACGACGCCGGCTCCTGCCCCGTCCGGGCTAGCACCCCATTTGCGAATATTATCAGTTATCTTTCGCAGCGGAATAAAAAAATCCGACACCGCAAAAACGATGTCGGATTCTGCCCCGTGCGGGCTAGCACCTGGCTGGGGTAAAAGGATTCGAACCTTTGGAATGCCGGAATCAGAATCCGGTGCCTTACCACTTGGCGATACCCCAATATTTTGGGAAAGTAATAATATAATGGTTGGGATAGCTGGATTCGAACCAGCGGAATGGAGGGATCAAAACCCTCTGCCTTACCACTTGGCTATACCCCAATAACTTTCCCGCACATTAGATATTCATTACTGCTGTCATACAGCTTTTATATTATATCAGATTTCAACAGCAATTGCAAGTGCCTGATGCGTTTTTTTACACTTTGTTAACATTTGTATATGTACGCAGGACAGCTCAGCCGCCCTGCCAAAAAATTATCGGTCGTTGCGATTGTTGCAGCAGTCGGAGAACTGATCATTCTTTTTGTTCTGTGGGTCCTGACGATTCTGACGGTTCTGAGCGTTCTGCTGATTCTGCTTGTTCTGTCTGCTCTTTTCGTTTGCCTGATTAGGATTCTGATTTGACATGAAAACACCCTCCTCAAAAAAATTGCCGAAATAGCTCGGTAAGCTTATGTTTCCCCGCATCCGAGAAATTATTCTGCCGACGTTTTCCGCATTTTTCTACAACCCGTATAAAAACTACACCAAAACGGTGAACGTTTACAGAATGGCTAAAATATTTACACAAAAAATCTTGCAATTTGTCGCAATGTATGCTATACTGTTTTTCAGTAAAAATGAAAGGGATGTTGCTTTTATGAGCGAAAAGAAAAAAAACGGCGTAATTTCAAAATTCATCGGCGAATTTAAAGAGTTTATCTCAAAGGGCAGCGTGCTTGACATGGCAGTCGGCGTTATCGTCGGCGGAGCGTTTACAGCGATCATCAATTCGCTGGTAAATGATATTCTCATGCCGGTCATAGGCGCAATACTGGTGGGCGTAAACTTTGCAAACCTGGGCTTCCACATCCCATGGGGCAATGAGCCTTATATCAATATCGGAAGCTTCATTACCGCAGTCATCACCTTCCTGCTGACCGCTCTTTGCGTGTTCATTTTTGTCAAGGTGGTCAACACTCTCCGCAATCTGGGAAAGAAGAAGCCGGAAGCTCCTGCTCCTACAACGAAAAAATGTCCTTATTGCCTCAGCGAAATAGCTCTCGAAGCTACAAGATGTCCTCATTGTACATCTGTTATCGAGCTTCCCGAGGAAGAAGAAAAAGAAGCTGTTGCAGCTGCTGAAGCAGAATAAATCGAAAAACATCGTCGGACAGCTTATCAAAGCCGCTCCGATATGAATAAGGGGAAGCCTGCATCGCAAGGCTTCCCCTCTTTCGTATCTCCCACAGTGAGCGCCAATCCTGCGCAATAATCTTAGTTATCCTCTCTCCACAAAACCAACAAATACCCGTGAGCGCAGCGAACACCTTCATTGTCAATTGTCAATTGTCAACTGTCAATTG
>JBJERD010000208.1:0-2355 GCA_051882095.1 Oscillospiraceae bacterium | reverse complement strand
TAGGGAGCTCCGAAGAAGGGTAAGGGGAAGCCCTGCGATAGAGGGCTTCCCCTTACTTTAAGCATGAATAGGTTTTTCGACAGACAGAAAGAACGGCGAATTATCCGCCGTTCTTTTTTGTTCTGTGAAATTGACAACCTTTCAAATACATGATATAATAAAGTATTATGGAAAAGTATACTTATTTCAGAGAGGAAAGTTAATATATGAATCAGAAAAACGTCAGAAACTTCTGTATTATCGCTCATATCGACCACGGAAAGTCGACCCTTGCGGACAGGATCCTGGAGCAGACTCAGACCGTCGCTTTGCGTGATATGGAAAATCAGCTGCTTGATAATATGGACATCGAAAGGGAGAGAGGTATCACCATAAAGGCGAGAGCTGTAAGAATGAATTATCACGCAGACAACGGCGAGGATTATGTTTTCAATCTTATCGACACGCCCGGTCACGTTGACTTCAACTATGAGGTGTCACGCTCTCTTGCCGCCTGCGAGGGCGCAATACTGGTGGTTGACGCTTCTCAGGGTATCGAGGCTCAGACGCTTGCAAACACTTATCTTGCTATTGAGCATGACCTTGAAGTGCTGCCGGTGGTGAATAAAATAGACCTTCCCTCGGCTGACCCGGAGAGAGCCTGCACAGAGATCGAAAACGTGATCGGTATACCTGCTCTTGATGCACCAAGAGTTTCGGCGAAAATGGGTACAAATATCCATGAGGTGCTTGAACGTGTCATCACCGATATACCATGTCCCAAGGGAGATGATTCTGCGCCGCTGAAAGCGCTTATCTTCGACAGCTATTACGATTCCTACAAGGGAGTTATCATATTTGTAAGAGTAAAGGACGGTTCGGTAAAGGTTGGAGATACTATCAGACTTATGGCTGCTGGCGCCGATTTTCAGACTACCGAAATAGGCTATATGGGCGCCACCGACCTTGTTCCCGTGGGAGAGCTTCACGCAGGCGAGGTAGGATATATTGCCGCTTCGATCAAGTATATCGGAGACACGCAGGTGGGCGATACGGTGACTAATGCCGAAAATCCCTGCGACCAGCCGCTTGCAGGATATAAAAAGGTAAATCCTATGGTGTATTCGGGTATCTATCCTGCCGACGGCGCAAAATATCCCGACCTGAGAGACGCTCTTGAAAAGCTTGCGCTCAACGACGCTTCGCTTTCCTTTGAGCCTGAAACTTCTATCGCTCTCGGTTTTGGTTTCCGATGCGGTTTTCTGGGACTTCTCCACATGGAGATAATTCAGGAGCGCCTTGAAAGAGAATATAATCTTGACCTTATCACAACTGCGCCGTCGGTTATCTATAAGGTAAATCTTACCGACGGCTCAACGGTTTATATCGACAACCCCACCAATTATCCAGACCCTGCGCTTATCGCTTCGGCGGAAGAGCCTATGGTCAAGGCGGATATACTTTCGCCCTCGGAGTTTGTGGGAAATATCATGGAGCTTTGTCAGGACAGGCGGGGCGTTTTCAAGAACATGACCTATCTTGACGAAACAAGAGTTGAGCTGCATTACGAGCTGCCTCTCAACGAGATAGTTTACGACTTTTTTGACGCTCTGAAATCCAGGACGAGAGGCTACGCTTCTTTTGACTACGAGATGATGGGGTATGCTCCCAGCAAGCTTGTCAAGCTGGATATCCTGCTTAACGGCGAGGTGGTGGACGCACTTTCGTTTATCGTCCACACCGACAAGGCTTACGCAAGGGGCAGAAGAATTGCCGAAAAGCTGAAGGAGAACATACCCAGACAGCTTTTCGAGGTGCCTATTCAGGCGGCTATCGGCGGAAAGGTCATTGCAAGAGAAACAGTAAAGGCAATGCGCAAGGACGTTCTTGCCAAGTGCTACGGAGGAGATATCACCCGAAAGAAAAAGCTGCTTGAAAAGCAGAAAGAGGGTAAAAAGAGAATGCGCCAGCTGGGTTCGGTGGAGGTTCCGCAGGAGGCGTTTATGTCCGTGCTGAAGCTGGACGAATAGCAGGTGTTTATATGGCGACTTTGCATAAAAACAAAAATATTCTGCAAAAGCTTCCGCTGCCGATGGCGGTTGTTGTCACAGCCGTATATTTTTTCGGCTGCTGGTATGCATACTTTTATGCTGCAAGCACAGAAACGGCTTATTATTTCAACACCTATGTGAAATATCTGCTGTGGGTGATCTATGAGGTGGTTTTTCTTTTCAGCTTTTCTGCAAATAATGCGACCGAATTTGCACGTCATGTGATGTATTATAAAAGGCAACACCGCACAACCACCGGCTACGCCTTTGCCGCACATCTGCTTGCAGATTTTCCGTCATATCGCACAATTCGAGCTTGACTATC
>JBJERD010000207.1:0-2390 GCA_051882095.1 Oscillospiraceae bacterium | reverse complement strand
GCCCTCTAGCGCCGGGCTTGAGCCTGCGCTTTAATTTTTGACACTTTTCGACAAGATACCCTGAGAAGAGCTTTTCTTCTCAGGGTCATTTTTTTCAAACGTGCCAGATGTTTTCGGCGTAATCCTTGATAGTTCTGTCGGAGGAGAATTTTCCTGCCGAGCACATATTCAGCCAGCACTTTCTTGCAAATGCAAGGCTGTCTTTATAGTCCTTATTGGCTTTCAGCTTGGCTTCTACATAGCTGTTAAGGTCGCCGATGACGTAATAGTGGTCGGGAACGTGCCAGCTTGCGCCGTCGGTAAGAGCCTTGTAAAGCTCCTTGAAGCTGCCCTCCTGGTCTGACGGAACGCCGCCGTCGTCAAGGCTTCCGTCGATAAGCTTATTAAGCACTCTCATTATCTTTTCGTCCGCAAAAGCAAGCTTTCTGGGGTCGTATTCGGGCATTATCTTTTCAAGCTCGTCTACCTTTGCGCCGAAGATATACTCGTTTTCCTCGCCTGCTTCTTCCGCTATCTCAACATTTGCGCCGTCAAGAGTTCCAAGCGTTACCGCTCCGTTGAGCATGAGCTTCATGTTGCCCGTACCCGAAGCTTCCGTTCCTGCTGTGGATATCTGCTCCGAAATATCTGCGGCGGCAACAAGCTTTTCCGCATATGAAACGTTGTAATTCTGCACGAACACTACCTTTATCAGATCCTTTGTGTCGGGGTCTGAGTTGACAAGCTCGCCTATCTCGCCGATAAGCTTTATTATCGCCTTTGCCCTGCGGTAGCCGGGAGCGGATTTTGCTCCGAAAATAAAGGTTGTAGGGGTAAAGTCCTTTATTGAGCCGTCCTTGATGCCGTAGTAAATATAAAGTATGGAAAGCGCATTGAGGAACTGTCTTTTATACTCGTGCAGACGCTTTATCTGAATGTCGAACACGGTATCGGGGTCTGTCTCCACGCCGTCGTGAGCCTTTACAAATGCGCTGAGCTGCTGCTTTTTCAGCTTCTTTATCTCAATAAATCTTCTGAGGATATTCTCATCGTCGGCGTATTTTTTAAGCTCGGCAAGGCGGTCAAGGTCTTTTATCCAGCCGTCATCGCCAAGCAGTTCGGTGATAAGAGCCGAAAGCTCCTCGTTGCAGAGAGCAAGCCATCTGCGCTGTGTGATTCCGTTGGTCTTGTTCTGGAAACGCTCAGGATAAAGCTCATACCACTCTTTGAGGGTATCGGCTTTAAGTATCTCGGTGTGTATCTGCGCAACGCCGTTTGTATAGGAGGACATATACACCGCAAGATTTGCCATTCTCACCATGCCGTCTCCCACAGGCGCAAGCTTTTTTATAAACTCCTTATCCTTTTCAAGGGCGTACATATCCTTGATGAAACGCTCGTTGAGCATGAGGATATAGGCGTAAACTCTCGGCACGACCTTTTCCACCAGCGAGCAGCTCCACTTTTCAAGAGCCTCCTGCATAATTGTATGGTTGGTGTAATTAAAGGTCTTTTTGGTGATTTCGAAAGCCTTATCGAAGTCCATGCCGTAAACGTCGCACAGCAGTCTCATAAGCTCGGGGATAGAAATTACGGGGTGGGTATCGTTAAGCTGAATCGTTACCTTATCGGCAAGGTTATCGAGAGTGCCGAAACGCTCCTTGTGCTTTTTAAGGATATCAGCCAGTGAAGCCGCCGAGAAGAAATACTCCTGCTTCAGGCGCAGCACTCTGCCCTCGTCGCAGTTGTCGTTGGGATAGAGCACCTTTGAGATGTTCTCTGCGCTTGTTTTTGCGCTGACCGCACCGCTGTAGTTTCCGCAGTCGAACTGAGAAAAATCAAATTCGTTTACCGCCTCAGCCTGCCACAGGCGGAGGTTTCCGATATTTTCCGTGCCATATCCGATCACAGGCATATCGTAAGGAACAGCCTTTACCGTTTCGTCGCCGTAGCAGATCTCTACCGTATCTGCATCACAGCGTTTTGACCATGGGTCGCCGAACCTCTGCCAGTCGTCGGCATACTCACGCTGGAAGCCGTTTTCGATAGTTTGCTTGAAAAGTCCGTATTTATAGCGTATTCCGTAGCCGTCCAGAGGAATATCGTGAGCGGCTGCCGAATCGAGGAAGCAAGCCGCAAGTCTTCCCAGACCGCCGTTGCCGAGAGCAGCGTCCTCGATCTCCTCCAGCTCGGCGAGGGAACGTCCCTGCTCCTTTAAAAGCTCATCCACCTCGTCCTTGATGCCAAGGCACAGCAGGTTATTGTAAACCGCTCTGCCCATAAGAAATTCCATAGAAAGATAGCAGGCTCTTCTGCCCGAAAGGTGGGCATCCACGCTTTTATCCCAGCGAACTGCAATATCTCTCATCACCACCGCCGAAATGCTTTCATGAAGCTGCACGGCGGAAGCT
>JBJERD010000206.1:0-2393 GCA_051882095.1 Oscillospiraceae bacterium | reverse complement strand
GGACTGTTTTGAAAGAGGGGAAGCCCTGCGATAGAGGGCTTCCCCTTATTCTGTGACAAAATAAGTTTATCGACATACCTTAGCCGCTTTTCATGTTTTGTGAAAAGCGGCGTTTTTATGTTAAGCCGTACTTGCATAGACAAACCCCGTTTTTTCATATGTATCATTAAGACACATGAAAGGCGGAGCTTATATGCTTGAATTATTGATACAATTTCTCAGCAGTCATTTTCTTTTCTTTGCGCTGCATTTTGATAATCAGAACGTCTTCCCAAAGCCGCTGTCCGCAAAGGAGGAGCGGGAGTGCTTTGAAAAAATGGCGCAGGGCGACAAGGCGGCAAAGGATAAGCTTATCGAGCATAATCTGCGGCTTGTTGCGCACATTATAAAAAAGTATTATTCCGTCGCCAAGGAGCAGGAGGATCTGATATCTATTGGAACGATAGGTCTTATCAAGGCGGTATCGACCTTTGACTACACCAAAGGCTGCCGCTTTGCGACTTATGCTTCAAGGTGTGTGGAAAACGAGATATTGATGCACTTCCGCTCTCTGAAAAAGTCGGCAGGTGAGATACATTTTGATGAGCCTATCGAAACGGACAAAAACGGCAACCAGCTTGCGCTGATAGATATAATCTCCGACGGCAGCAGCGTTCAGGACGATATCGAGCTGGCAATATCATCGGAAAGGCTGTATAAGCTGATAGATGAGCATCTTGACGAAAGAGAGACCGAAATAATGATACTGCGCTACGGGCTTTATAACGAAAAGCCGCTGACACAACGGGAGGTGGCTAAACGACTTAATATCTCACGGTCGTATGTCTCCCGCATCGAAAAAAAAGCCCTCCAGACCCTCAGAGCATATTTTGATTGAGTTTCCTGCAAAAAACTAAAGCGCAGGCTCAAGCCCGGCGCTAGAGGGCTTGCGAGGGGTAAAATTCTTCCTCGACAAGCTTGGAAGAATTCGGGGGCGAGGAGCCCCCTTGTCGCTCACCGCAGTGAGCGAAATCCCCTACCGTAGGGAGCTCCGAAAGGGGTGAATTTCAAAACAGTCCGGTGGACTGTTTTGAAAGAGGGGAAGCCCTGCGATAGAGGGCTTCCCCTTATTAGGTGAAAGAATTAGTTTTCGACAACCTTTGCTCCCGTTTCCTCAAAAGCGGGAGCTTTTTGTTGAATATGCTTATTTAACGTCTCTCGATCGGCATGATATTTGTAACTCTATATAATTTGCAATTAAAATTATATAATCCCCTTGACAAATTATATAATTGTGATATAATGATATATAGAGAGAAAAGAAAAAAGATGCAGAATAAAAGAAAAGAGACAGCAGAAAATAACAGAAAAGCGAGATGATATATGTGAAAAAAAGCGTGTATAGTATTGTGCTGATGGACGATGTGGTGGAGGCTATCGACGAAATGGCTTATTCAATGAATACAAGCCGCTCCAATCTCATAAATCAGATACTTGCCGAAAGAGTGTCGCTTATGACGCCGGAAATGAGAATGAAGGATATCTTTTCCCGCATTGAGCAGCTTATGGACAGCCGCTTTCAGCTGATGACCCAGCCCTCCGACGCAATGATATCCATTAAAAGTCCGCTGAAATATAAGTATAAGCCGACTATCAAGTACAGCGTCGAGCTTTTCCGTTCCTTTGAGGGCGCAGTCGGCAGACTGAGAGTTTCGTTCAGAACCCAGAGCAGTCAGTTGATAAGCGCTATACAGGGCTTTTTCAAGCTTTGGAAAAGTCTTGAGGATAAATACCTTTCGGGATTTTTCAGCGGAGGAGTTCCGTGGGATTATTCGGATGTCAGCTTTTCAAGAGAGTTCTACGCTCCGAGAAACAGCAGCCTCAGCGATGAGACAATAGCGCAGGGAATAGGAAACTATATAAACCTTATCGACGCTTCCATCAAGCTGTATTTTGATATGACAGACGCTCCGGGGCAGGCGGCTGCAAAGATAGAGGAGCTTTATAAAGGCTATCTGCAACAGGGCGTAATGATAATATAAAGACATAAAGACAACAAACGTAAGATAGAAAGGAAGATGTTTTATGAACGTAAATAAGCTTACTCAGAAATCGCTGGAAGCCGTTCAGGAGGCTCAGTCCATAGCTTCGAGAAACTCAAATCAGGCTGTCGGTCAGGAGCATATTATGCTTGCTCTGATGTTACAGGAAAACGGTCTTGTGCCGCAGCTTTTTCTTAAAATGGGTATCGACCCCAAAGCCTTTTCCGACAGTATGAACAGCGCAATTTCCGCAATCCCCAAGGTTCAGGTGGGCGGACGTGAGCAGGGCTCGGTATATATTTCAAGCGACCTTGACAGAGCCTTTGCCGAAGCGGAGGAGCAGGCTTCAAAAATGAAGGACGAATATGTTTC
>JBJERD010000205.1:0-16271 GCA_051882095.1 Oscillospiraceae bacterium | reverse complement strand
GGACAGAGTCCCATTCGGCGCAGCCGACAGGCACTGCGCAAAAGAAATATAGAACCATTACCCTGCGCCAATCAAAAAACCATAATAGCACACAAAACCGCAGTGCCGAAAACCGATCCTCCCCCACAAACAGGAAGAAGAGCGAAGTCTTCGCAGAAGACGAGCGATTTCTTCCGTCCCAAGAAGCAGAAAACAGGGGCATAAAATGCGTAAGCAGCACCAAAACAAACCGCATTACCACCGCCAAAAAAGGGGTTGAAAAAGCAGTAGGATTGTGATATAATAAAATGTAATCAAGTCTGTGAAAAAAATGTAATCAAGTCTGTGAAAGAGAGCGCCGCTTATGAACGACAGTTTTCAAATCAATAAAAGCACCTGCTGCTGCTTTACCGGTCATAGAAACCGTGACTTGCCTTTCTTCGGAGACAGGGAAAAGCAGGGAATGAAATGCCTGACAAGTAATCTTCAGCTTGAAATTGAAAAAGCCGTAAGCGATGGGTACGATACGTTTATTTCGGGAATGGCAGGAGGCGTTGACCTTATCTGCGCCGAAATAGTCCATAACCTTATTACCCGAAAAGGCGTCCCCGTAAATCTTGTGTGCGCCCTGCCTTATAAGGACCAGGGTTCAAGAGAGCTGACCTCCGCTTTGGATAGATACGTCTATAGTATGATACTCCAAAGCTGCCGTAAGGTCGTCTATGTCTCTCAGAACCGCAGCAGAGAGTGCTATAAGCTGAGAAATCAGTTTATGGTGGATAATTCTTCAAGACTTATCGGAGTGTACAGACATAAGATAAAAGGCTCGGGTACTTTGCAGACTATCAATATGGCAAAAGCCGCAGGTCTTGACCTGCATATTATCGAGCTTGATAAAAATCCCGTCTTTTATCTGGAGTCGGACGACGATGCCTGAGGCACTATTATAGTTTACACCTAAATGAGAAAATGTTCAAGTGTTTTTTTGCAGTTAAATAAAAGTTTTAGTTTATGTAAGGAGAGTTTGCATTATGTCTGATGCTGCTAAAAAGAAAAAGAAAAGAAAATCGCAGGCGCCTGTGGCTCTTGTATATTTCGCCACAATGCTGCTGTTTTTGGTGGTGTTCGGTCTTATAGCGTCATTCCTCGTGGAAAGGATAACATCGTTTGACGAGCCTGAGCCTGTTGAAACAGTTACATATGCATCGTCGTATACTACCATTTATGCAAGGCTCAGCAATAAGGGTACCCTTATGGATATCGCTCTGGTGAGAATAGCTCCCGAAAAAGAGCAGATAATAGTTACGCCCGTTTCTCCCTTTACCGTCAGCGAAAAGGACGGCGCTACTTTCAGAGAGGTGCTGAAGGACGGCGGAATCAAAAATCTCCAGAAGGCTGTTGACAGTACCTTCGGCATTACTACCGATTATTATATCTCGGTGAGCAATTCCACCTTTGAAAATATCGCTGATATCCTTGGCGGAATAGTTTATACTCCCCCGGAGGAGCTGTATTATCTGAATAAGGACAGCGACGGCAACGATATCGCTTATCCCGCAGGAGAAACGGTCTCTATCGCAGGTCATCAGATAAGACTTATCTGCCAGTATCCCGTCTTCTCGGAGGGAATGGGCGGAAATATGAAGTTTCTGGGCGAGGCGCTGTTCCAGCTGGTGAACAACGCTTTCCAGCAGTCGAATATAACTAAAAATACGCTGGATAATATGTTCAGTACCCTGACTTCAAATTCCGATACCAATTATAACAGCAACGACTTCAAGCAGCATAAAACCTATCTTGTGAAGATGCTTTCAGAGCCTTCCGCTCCGGCAGTAAAGCTCGTCCCCGAGGGAACATGGACAGACGGGGAGCATTTTACCGTTTCGGCGGATTTCAAGTCGCAGCTGGCAAAGGCTTACCGTGAGACCGAGCCGGGCGACGGCAGCGGAGCTGATGAAAGCTCTTCGCAGCCGTAAAAGTAAAGAGTAAAAAATTGCAGGGGGAGATGTTTTGATGAAGCTGATGGTCATAATTCTCAATAAGATAGAATCGCTGGATTATCTTCTTGAAAGTCTGTCCGCAGCAGGAATAGGAGGAGCTACCATTATTGAATCGTCGGGTCTTGCCATGACCCTTTCAAAGCTGGACAGCTCTTTTGTCAGCGCTTCAATACGGGCGCTGTTCAGCAGCGGCGAGGAGGATAACAGAACTATCCTCTCGGTAATAAGAAACGACCAGCTGGAGATAGCAAGAAAGGTGGTCTATAATACCGTCGGCGACCTATCGCTCCCTAATACGGGTATACTGTTTACCGTACCGATAGATTTCGCCGAGGGCATAAGCAAAAACAGAAAACGGATATCGGAAAACACCGAAAAGACTGAGGAAAGCAGTTGAAAATAAATATTCACAAAATGTTTACCGAATATTTATAAAAGAATTGACAAAAAGCTTTTCAGCTCTTGCAAATCCCGATTTTCTGTGTTATAATATGTATAATACTTTTGAATGAAAGGCTGGAAATTAAAACTTCCGGTCTTTTGATTTTGTATGGGGCAGTTTGCCCGTTATGTATGGTATAACGGAGGGTGATAGCATATCATGGAGAAGAAAAACACGGTGGAAAAGGTAAGAGAGCTTGCCCTGCCGCTTTGTGACGAGCTTGGCTTGTTCCTTTGGGACGTCAGGTTTGAAAAGGAGGGCGCAAGCTGGTATCTCAGGGTGTTTATCGACAAGGACGGAGGAGTCGATATGGACGACTGCGAAGCCTTTACACGTCCCTTTAACAAGATACTGGACGATACAGACCCGATCTCGCAGAGCTATGTTCTCGAGGTGGGAAGCCCCGGACTGGGAAGAGATCTGAAAAGACCCGAGCATTTTCTTGCCTGCATAGGCGACGAGATAAGGGTGAGGACAATTCGCCCCATGGACGGTGAAAGAGATTTTATCGGGATCTTGATGAGCTTTGAGAAAAACAGCTTCGTTATCGCTCAGTCGGAGGAGGACAGAGTTGAGTTCAAGCTTTCGGATTGTTCCTATGTAAAGCTCAACGACGACGCAGACCTGTTCTGATAAGGAAAACGAAACGTCCGTCTGAAACGCAGCGGTACGGGCGTTATGAAATATATAATCAATGTACGGAAGGATGGATCATAAAAATGAACAACGAATTTTTTGAGGCTCTGAGCCTGCTTGAAAAGGAAAACAATATCGACGCAGAGGTGCTTATCGAAACGGTAAAACAGGGAATAATAAAGGCTATCAAAAAGGATTATCCCTACTGCGAAAACATTGCGGTGGAGATAAATCCCGAAACTAATAAGTTTGAAATGAAGATACTTAAAGAGATAGTAGAGGGCGAGCCTGAGGATCCCGACAATCAGATAAACATCGACGAGGCTCTTACACTTTCAAAGAGAGCAAGAGTGGGCGGAACGGCTGAGATAAAGCTCAACCCCGCAAAGTTCGGAAGAGTTGCCGCTCAGAATGCAAAGCAGTCCATAAAGAACGAGATAAAGGACTTTGAAAGAGAAAGACTTATCGAGCAGTATAAGGATAAGGTATACGAGTGCGTTTCGGCTACCGTTCAGAAGGTTGAGCCTGCAACACTCAACGCAGTGCTTACTATCGACAAGAACGAGGTTTATCTGGTAAGAAAAGAACAGATACCCGGAGAAGTGCTCAAGCCGGGCGATATCATCAAGGTGTATGTGGTTGAGATAGCAAATCCCGAGAAGAAGCCTTCAATAAAGATCTCAAGAACACGCAGAGAGCTTGTTAAGAGACTGTTTGAAAGAGAGATCCCCGAGATCGCCGACGGCACGGTAGAGGTAAAGGCTATTTCAAGAGTCGCAGGCGCAAGGTCGAAGATAGCGGTATGCAGCAAGGATCCCAACGTAGACGCTGTAGGCGCTTGCATAGGACCTGCAAAGTCCAGAATATCTTCAATAGTAGACGAGCTTAAGGGCGAAAAGATAGACGTTATCCTCTGGAACGAGGAGCCTGCCGAGTTTATCGCAAAGGCTCTGGCGCCGGCAGAGGTAAAGAAGGTAATTATTTCGGAAGAAGAGGGAGTAAGAGCCTGCAAGGTCATTGTTCCCGACAATCAGCTTTCACTTGCTATCGGAAACAAGGGACAGAACGCAAAGCTTGCGGCAGGTCTTACAGGCTACAAGATAGATATTCTTCCCGAATCGGCAGAGGATACTCTGAACGATACCGAGCCCGAGGCGGAGGAATCAGCTGAGGAAGCCGCTTTGGAAGCAGCCGAGGAAAACGCTGAGGAATAAGCTATGAAGACTAAGAAAATTCCTATGAGAATGTGTCTTGGCTGCAATGAGATGAAGCCGAAGAAAGAGCTTATCAGAGTGGTAAGGTCCAAAGAGGGAGAGATCTCTCTCGACCTGACGGGACGAAAGCCGGGAAGAGGCGCATATATCTGCAAGGATATAGAGTGCTTCAAAAAAGCCCGCAAGGCAAGAAGGTTTGAAAAGACCTTTTCCTGCATGATAAGCGATGAGATATACGACGGCATGGAGGGCGAGCTTGAAAATGAATAATAAAATGGGGCTTGTGACCATGTGCAGAAAAGCAGGAAAGCTTGCACTGGGTATGGATATGGCTAAGGACGCCTGCAAAAACGGCGCCGCCTGCGGAGTGTTCGTCGCCGAGGATATTTCGGCAAAGAGCCTTAAAGAAGTAAAGTATGTTTGCGGCAGATACGGCGTTAAGCTGTGGTCGCTGGGGCTTAAAATGGACGACATCTGGAACGATCTGGGGAAAAGAGCCGGAGTTATGGCGATAACCGACAGCGGCTTTGCAAAATCCTGCGCCAAGGGTCTGGAGGCTTTGCCGACGGACGATGTTTACAGTGAATAATAAGGAGGAATATCTTGCCTATGAATAAGAAATATAAACTTAACGAGCTTGCAAAGGATCTGAAGCTTTCAAACAATCAGGTGATAGAGTGTCTTGAAAAGCTTACGGGAGAAACCAAAAAGACGGTCTCTGCTCTTACTCCCGAAGAGATCGGGTATGTTTTTGAATATTTTACGCAGAATAATCAGGTTGAAAGCTTTGACGCATATTTTGCCGCAAACGTAAAGCCTGAGTCTGCCCCTGCGGAGAAAAAGCCTGCCGCAGAGGAAAAGCCCAAAAAGTCTAAGGCAGAAAAGCCCAAGGCTGAAAAGGCGGAAAAGCCTGCAAAGGAAGAAAAGCCTGCCAAAGCCGAAAAGCCTGCTGCAAAGGCTGAGGAGAAAAAGCCTGTCAAAGCAGAGAAGCCTGCCGAAAAGACCGAGCCTAAGAAAAAGGAACAGCCAAAGCCTGCAAAGAAGAAGGAGCACGGCGTAAAGCAGGTCATCGGCGGCGGTTCGTCGGTGAAGGACGAGGGCTATACTGTTTCCTCCACCGAGAGCTATTCTTCAAAGGGCAGAATGGTGGATACCAGAGGAAGCTACATCGAGCTTGACAAGTATAACGAAAAGTATGACAATCTTGCAAATACAAAGCAGAACAAGAGCAAGGACAACTTCACAAAGAAGCAGAAGCTTACACAGAAGTCCCAGCAGTACAAAAAGCAGCAGCACTCTCACAAGAAAGAGACCGAGGCTGAAAAGCTCCGCCGTCTTGAGCTTGAAAGAGCGAGAAAGCAGCAGCTTAAAGTGCTTATCCCCGATGAGATAGTTGTTTCGGAGCTTGCCTCACGTCTGAAGGTAACGGCAACCGAGGTCATCAAAAAGCTTATGGGACTGGGCGTAATGGCTTCGATAAACGAGGTCATCGACTTTGACACGGCTTCGCTTGTTGCCGAAGAGCTTGGCGCTAAGGTTGAAAAAGAGGTCATTGTTACAATTGAGGAGAGACTTATCACCGACGAGGAAGACCCTGAGGACAGCCTTGAAGAAAGATGCCCTGTAGTAGTTGTTATGGGACACGTTGACCACGGCAAGACATCTATTCTTGACAGGATAAGAAACGCAAACGTTGCCGAGGGCGAAGCAGGCGGAATCACTCAGCACATCGGTGCATATCAGGTATACTACAACAACAAGAAGATAACTTTCCTTGACACTCCGGGACACGAAGCTTTCACATCTATGAGAGCAAGAGGAGCGAACATCACAGATATTGCTATCCTTGTAGTTGCCGCAGACGACGGAATCATGCCGCAGACGGTGGAGTCTATCAACCACGCAAAGGCTGCGGGAGTATCAATAATCGTAGCTATCAACAAGATGGATAAAGAGGGCGCAAACGCCGACAAGGTAAAGCAGGAGCTTACCGAGCACAATCTTGTTGTTGAAGAGTGGGGCGGCGATGTAATTGCAGTTCCCGTATCTGCAAAGACGGGAATGGGCATAGACGAGCTGCTTGAAAACATTCTGCTGGTAGCCGAGGTGAAGGAGCTTAAAGCAAATCCCAACAAGGCGGCAAAGGGTACAGTTATCGAAGCCAAGCTTGACAAGGGCAAAGGACCTACAGCTACCGTGCTTGTACAGGGCGGTACTCTGCATCAGGGAGATGTTATCATTGCCGGAACATCGGTGGGCAGAGTTCGTACAATGACCAACGACAAGGGCAAGAAGATAGAGAAGGCAGGACCCTCAACGCCTGTTGAGATCACGGGTCTTGCAGAGGTTCCAAGCGCAGGAGATACTTTCAACGCAGTTGCCGACGAAAAGCTGGCAAGAGAGCTTGTAGAGCAGAGAAAGCATCAGGCAAAGGAAGAGATATTCAAGCAGTATCAGAAGGTAACTCTCGACAATCTGTTCAGCCAGATATCGGAGGGCGAGATGAAGGAGCTGCCTATCATAGTAAAGGCGGACGTACAGGGCTCTGTGGAAGCTGTAAAGCAGTCGCTTGAAAAGATTTCAAACGAAGAGGTAAGAGTAAAGGTGATACACGGTGCGGTAGGAGCAGTTTCCGAGTCGGATGTAATGCTTGCCAACGCTTCAAATGCGATCATTGTAGGATTTAATGTAAGACCCGACCCTGTTGCAAAGGAAAGCGCCGAGAGAGACGGAGTAGACATCAGACTTTACAGGATAATCTACGACGCAATCGAAGAGATCACCACAGCTATGAAGGGAATGCTTGCGCCTAAGTACAGAGAGGTCGAGACTGCAAGAGTTGAGGTAAGACAGGTATACAAGATAAGCAACGTAGGAAACGTAGCAGGTTCATACGTTCTCAGCGGAAAGGTCGGCAGAAACAACGAGATAAGAGTTGTAAGAGACGGCATAGTTATCGCCGAGGACAAGATGTCGTCGCTTAAGAGATTCAAGGACGACGTCAAGGAAGTCCCCGAAGGCTACGAATGCGGAATCACACTTGAAAAGTTCACCGACATCAAAGAAGGCGACATCTTCGAAGCCTTCTACATGGAAGAATACCAGTCCTAGGTGCTAGCCCGCACGGGGCAGTCAGCCTCCGATTTGTTCAATAAAGGCGCAAGTTCCGTGTGTCGGCTGGGCGTAATGAATGATGGGCGTTAGGTTTTGAAGCTTACAACAATTGTGCATTGGTACAGTGCATTGAAAAAGTAATTGTCAATTGAACTCGGGTATAACCGACTAAATGAGAAGTCAAACAATAATTGTGCATTATGCATTGTGCATTGTGCATTGGTATGTAATTGTCAATTGTCAACTGTCAATTGTCAATTGAAAAGGAGTATGTATGGCTGGATTTAAGGCTGGGCGTATGTCTGAGGATATACGCAGGATAATTTCGGGGAAGATGAGAGATCTGAAGGATCCCCGGATAGGCGGAGGCGAAATGCTTACCGTAGTGAGATGCGACGTTTCAAACGACGGCTCTTTCTGCAAGGTCTATATATCGAGCCTTGAGGGGTTCGAGCGTGCTAAAGAGGCGGTAAAAGGCTTTGAAAGCGCTTCGGGATTTTTGAAGAGGGAGATATCAAACGTTCTCAAGCTGAGAAAATGCCCCGAGCTGAAATTTGTTGCCGACGATTCGGCAGAATATTCGGCGAGAATTTTTGACAAGCTGAAAAACATAAAGACGGGCGAGGACAACAGCGAGACTGACGAGCCTGACGGCGAATAATTTTCGGCTTTTGCGGAAAGGAGAAGGTTAGAATATGAACTTCGCAGAGTTGAAGGAGTATTTTGACTCTCACGATAACTATCAGATACTGACTCATAAAAGTCCCGACGGAGATACTCTGGGAGCAGGCTTTGGTCTGTGCAATTATCTTCGTGACATGGGCAAAAAGGCAAACGTGCTCAACAGCGAGAACTTTCCCGTGAGATATAATTTTCTCTATGACGGATATTACGTTCAGGATTTTGAGCCCCGGTGCGTGGTGGCGGTTGATATTGCCGACACTCAGCTGCTGGGAAGTCATCTTGCGCAGTTTGCCGAAGAGGGCGCAATTGATCTGTGTATAGATCATCATATTTCAAATAAGCATTATGCAAAGCAGAGCTATGTTGACGGAAAAGCTTCGGCAGCCTGTCTGATACTGTACAGCTTTTTCAAGTTTGCAGGCAGACCAATAAGCGATCAGGTGGCGAAGTGCCTTTATACGGGCATAGCTACCGATACAGGCTGTTTCAAGTATGAAAACACCATACCCGAAGCTCACATGGCGGCGGCGGAGCTTATGCAGTATGATATAAACTTTTCGTCCATAAACCGCATGATGTTCGACGTAAAGAGCAAAGGAAGACTTACGGCTGAGATAATGGCTATCCAGCAGATGGAGTATTTCTTTGAGGATAAGTGCGCAATGATAGTGCTCACTACCGAAATGATGAACAGCTGCGGAGTAGAGCCGGCAGAGTTTGAGGGAATGGCTTCAATTCCGCTGACAACAGAGGGAGTGCAGATAGGCATTACCGTAAAGCAGCGCCATGAGCAGGTCTATAAGCTGTCGGTAAGAACTACCGAGGAGCTGGACGCTTCGGCGTTCTGTAAAAGCTTCGGCGGCGGCGGACATATCCGTGCGGCAGGCTGCGAGATACAGGGAACTCTGGAGCAGGTAAAGGCAAAGGTGCTGGACGCAGTAAAGGAGCTGCTTGGTTACTGATATGGCTGAAGAAAAAGAGCTTAGCGGAATAATTCCGGTAAACAAGCCGCAGGGCTGGACATCTTTTGACGTTATAGCAAAGCTGAGGGGTATTCTCAGAATAAAGAGGCTTGGTCATTCGGGTACTCTTGACCCTATGGCGACGGGAGTGCTGCCGGTGTTTGTGGGAAAAGCCACAAAGGCTTGCGATATGCTTCCCTACAGCGAAAAAAGCTATAAAGCGGGATTTAAGCTTGGTATAACCACCGATACGCAGGATGTAACGGGCAAAATTCTTACCGAAAGCGGCGAACTGCCGAGTTTTGAGCAGCTGAAAGCGGCTGCCGAAAAGTTTACGGGAGATATAATGCAGATACCGCCCATGTATTCGGCTGTAAAGGTAGGCGGCAAAAAGCTTTATGAGCTGGCGAGAGAGGGAAAAACAGTTGAGCGTGAGCCTCGTTTGAGGCATATTGATTTTATAAATATTATGGAATACAGCAGCGAAACGGGCGAGGGTATCCTTTACACCGACGTGAGCAAGGGGACGTACATAAGGACGCTTATTCACGATATGGGGCAAGAGCTTGGCTGCGGAGGAACAATGACCTCGCTGACAAGACTTTCGGCAGCAGGCTTCTGTCTGGCGCAGTGTGTGACTATCGAGGAAATACAGAAATACGCCGACGAGGGCAGGATAGCGGAGATAGTTGAGCCGTTGAGCGTAAGCTTTGAAACGGTATACCCACGGCTTATGCTCAGCGAAAGATGCACTCCCCTTTATAAAAACGGAGTAAAGCTGAGAGGCGGTCAGGTTGGAATAAAGGATATCCCTTCGGCTGACGGCGAAAGGTTCTGCATTTTCGGCAGCGGCGGAGATTTTCTCGGAATAGCGCAGCTGGACGCTTCAAAGGACGAGCTGAAAAGCGTGAAGAATTTTTACTGATAGATTTTCTACGGCGAGGTGACGGCTGATGTTTCAGGATATTGCAGAGCAATTCTGTCTTGAATACGACGGCGGAGAGATATGCGATGACGATATTGTTCTTGCATACCGTGAAAGGCAGATACTTTGCAGAACAGACGGCGAAAGAATAACTCTTCCCTGTCGTAAGGATATAAGCGGCAAAGTACAGTATCTCAACGTTTTTGCCGTGGGAGAAAAAAGATATTTTCTGACTGTGGGCGGCGAGGCAGCTGCCGACGGCTTTGAATACACAAGCATTGACCTTATAAAAACTATTGGCGGCGGAGCGCAGCGCTTTGCGGCGGTAACGGGATTTCATTATTACTGTTTTCATGAGGAAAACAAATTCTGCGGCAGGTGCGGCTCGCCTGTTTATCACGATCCCCAAAAGCGATGCATGATATGCAGCAGCTGCAAAAATGAGATATTCCCAAAGATATCTCCTGCGGTGATAGTGGGAGTCATAGATGAGGAAACCGATTCAATACTTCTGACAAAATATGCAGGAAGAAGATATAAAAAATATGCTCTTGTGGCAGGCTTTGCGGAAATGGGCGAAAGCGCCGAGCAGGCGGCGGTGCGTGAGGTCATGGAGGAAACAGGTATAAGGATATCCGATCTTAAATATTATGCAAGTCAGCCATGGGGCTTTGCGCAGAATCTGCTTTTCGGATATTTTGCCAAGGCGCAGTCACGGGATATAGTAATGGACAGTTTTGAGCTTTCGGAAGCGTTATGGGTTCCGAGAAGCAAGGTTGAGGCTTATGAAAACAGCGTAAGCCTTACAAACGAGATGATTTGGGCTTTCAAAAGCGGAAAAATTTAGCGGAGGGATGGACATTTGAAATTGATAACTGACGACGGTCAAAACGTTATGACTAAGCCTTCCGCTGTTGCACTGGGACTTTTCGACGGAGTTCACAGAGGGCATCAGATGATAATAGGCGAAGCTGTGAAAGCAGCCGAAGCCGACGGGATAAATTCGGCTGTGTTCTGCTTCAAGACGGACACGGTAACGTCAAAGGGTCACGACGGCAGGATAGAAATGCTTATGACCGACAAAGAAAAAGCAAAGCTTATTGACAGCTTGGGTGTGGATTATCTGTATTCCCCCGACTTTAACGACATGAAGTCGCTTGCTCCCGAGGTTTTTGTGAGAGACGTGCTGAAAGGCTTTTTAGGCTGCCGATATGCGGTATGCGGCACCGACTTCACATTCGGAAAGGGTGCAGCCGGAAAGGCTGAGGATCTGGCGGCGCTGGGAAAGAAATACGGCATCGAGGTCCGTGTTATGGATCAGCTTCTGTACGAGGGGGGAGTAATAAGTTCTACCGAGATACGCAGGCTGATACGCAGCGGAGGCATATCCGGAGCCAACGAGATGCTTGGCTACAGATACGGCTACGTTGCAGAGGTCGAACACGGCTACGAGCGAGGCAGGACATGGAGCTTTCCCACCATAAATCAGAAGATACCGAAAGGACTTGTGCTGCCGAAATTCGGCGTGTACTGTTCAAAGGTGCTTATCGACGGAAAATGGTACAGCGGAGTAACAAACATAGGCGTAAAGCCTACGGTGAACGTTGAGACTGCTCCATTGGCTGAGACCTTTATTATCGGCTACGAGGGCGACCTTTACGGCAGAGAACTGGAGCTGCGGCTTTATGAATTCGTCCGTCCCGAAAGAAAATTCGACTCCTTCGATGAATTAAAGGCTGAGATAGGTCGAAATACGGAGTTTACGAAAAATTATTTTTCAATGCATAATGCATAATGCACAATTATTTGCAGGGCGGATATTCAATATCCGGACGACGGGACGTCGAGGACGCCGTCCCCTACACTTTAATTGCGGAAGACATAAATTGTAGGGGCTGGCGTCCCCGACAGCCCGTTTCAATTGACAGTTGACAATTGTGGCTGCAGGGCGGATATATAGTGATAAGGAAAACTAAATTTGAAAGGATAGATTGAAATGAACAAAGTAAGAACACGATTTGCACCGTCGCCGACGGGTTATATGCACATAGGAAATCTGCGCACGGCGCTGTTTACTTATCTTATCGCCAAGCAGAACGGTGGAGATTTTATTCTCCGTATCGAGGATACCGACCGTGAAAGATTTGTTGAGGGCGCTACCGAAATAATCTATTCTACCCTGAAAAAATGCGGTCTTAACTGGGACGAGGGTCCCGATATCGGCGGTCCTGTAGGGCCTTATATCCAGTCGGAGAGAATGGGTATGTTCAAGAAATATGCAGTTGAGCTGGTTGAAAAGGGCGAGGCTTATTACTGCTTCTGCGACAAGGAAAGACTTGAAGAGGTAAAGGCTATTCAGGAGGCAAGCGGAATAATGCCCATGTACGACCGCCATTGCCGCAATCTCTCAAAGGAAGAGGTTCAGCAAAAGCTCGATGCGGGCGTTCCCTATGTTATCAGACAGAAGGTCCCTCTTGACGGCGAGGTAACATTCCATGACGAGCTTTACGGCGATATCACAGTCCCCTGCTCGACTCTCGACGACCAGATACTTATAAAGACAGACGGAATGCCTACCTACAACTTTGCCAACGTTGTTGACGACCACCTTATGGGAATAACTCACGTTGTAAGAGGAAACGAGTATCTTGCTTCCGCTCCCAAGTACAACCTGCTTTACAAGGCTTTCGGCTGGGAAGTTCCCACCTATATCCACGTTGAGCATATCATGAAGGACAAGCAGCACAAGCTTTCAAAGCGTGACGGCGACGCTTCCTTTGAGGATCTTATCGCAAAGGGCTATCTCACCGAGGCTGTTGTTAATTACATTGCTCTGCTGGGCTGGGCGCCAAAGGGCGAGGAGGAGATATTCTCACTGGATGAGCTTATCAAGGAGTTCGATATCCACGGACTTTCAAAATCTCCGGCTATTTTCGACCCGCTCAAGCTGAAAGCAATAAACGCAAAATATATCAAAAAGCTCGCTCCCGAAAAGTTTGAGGAGTACGCTGTTCCATACATCAGACAGACGGTAAAGAGAGAGGATATCGACCTTTCAAAGGTATGCGCTCTGCTTCAGGACAGAACAGAGGTGTTTACCGATATCCCCGAAACTGTCGATTTTCTTGACAGTTTGCCCGAATACGACAATTCGCTTTACTGCCACAAGAAGATGAAGACAAACGAGGAAAACTCTCTTGAAACGCTTAAAGCAGTTCTCCCCGTTCTTGAAAGCATCGACGAAGCTGACTGGAACGAGGAAACTCTCCACGAGAAGCTGTTTGCTCTTATCGCAGAAATGGGCGTAAAGAACGGAATAGTTCTGTGGCCTCTGAGAGTAGCAGTATCGGGCAAGGCGTTTACTCCCGGCGGAGGAATTGAAATATGCGGTCTTATCGGAAAGGCAGATTCTATAGCCAGAGTTAAAAAGGGTATCGAAAAGCTTTCGTGATATTATCACGGCTCTGTCACATAGAAAATGTAAAATTAAGATGAGTTAATACGACTGCGCAGCCTGTTGGTTCTGCGCAGCCGTAAAGAGCGTATTTAAACAAATTTCCTTGAAACAGGAGGAGTATAAATGATTGAAGTGCAGAATTTGTCAAAGCACTACGGAGACAAAAAAGCCGTTGACAATATTTCGTTCAAGGCTGAAGACGGCGAGATATTAGGCTTCTTAGGACCCAACGGCGCCGGAAAATCCACCACAATGAATATCCTTACCGGATATATCTCATGCACCGACGGAAAGGCTCTTATCGACGGCGTGGATATTCTTGAAGACCCTATCAAGGCAAAGTCCAAAATAGGCTATCTTCCCGAGCTGCCGCCTCTTTATCTGGATATGACCGTTAAGGAGTATCTGAACTTTATTTACGACCTGAAAAAGTGCAAGCTGCCCAGAAACTCGCACCTTAAAGATATCTGCAATCTGGTGAAGATAGACCATGTTTACAACCGCATCATCAAGAACCTTTCAAAAGGCTATAAGCAGAGAGTAGGTCTTGCGCAGGCGCTGGTGGGAAATCCCAACGTGCTTATTCTGGACGAGCCGACGGTAGGTCTTGACCCCAAGCAGATAATCGAGATAAGAACTCTTATCAAAAAGCTGGGCAAAAACCATACGGTGATCCTCTCATCGCATATCCTGTCGGAAGTGCAGGCGGTGTGCGATAAGATAATAGTAATAAACGAAGGAAAGATAGTTGCCGACGACACAGAGGACAACCTTTCAAGAAGACTTTCGGCAGACCACAAGCTGCTTGTGAAAATAGACGGTCCAAGCGACGACGTTGTAAAGACCATAACCGGCATAAAGGGCGTTGTTTCCTGCGATGTGGGCGCAAAGCACGAAAGTACCGTGTGGGAATACAGAGTCGAAGCGAAAGAGGGCGTCGATATCAGACGTGAGCTTTTCAAGCGTGTTGCCGACAGAGGCTGGTACATACTTGAGCTGAGGTCTTCCGAGCTGTCGCTGGAGGATATCTTCCTGAAGCTTACAATGGGTGAAGCTGTTCCCGCTCTCGGTGGAACAAACGGAGGTGACGAGTAATGGGAGCGATTTTCAGACGTGAGGTGCTTTCATATTTCACCTCGCCAATCGGATATATCTTTCTTGCCGCTTTTTATGCGTGTTCGGCGGTAAGCTTTTCAAACAATGCGCTTAACTACGGCACTACTCAGCTGGACGCTGTTTTCGGCGACCTGATGATTATTCTCGTGGTGCTTATCCCTATTCTTACAATGAGAACTCTTTCGGAGGAGAAAAAGAACAAGACCGACCAGTGCCTGCTGACGGCTCCTGTCAGTCTGGGAGGGATCGTTGCAGGAAAATTCTTTGCCGCATTTCTCATTTATGTAATGGGCGTTGCTATCACTCTTGTTTATGCGATCGTTGTTTCGGCATATGCCGCCCCCGACTGGACGGTAATAATGGGCAACATTGCAGGACTTATTCTTCTGGGCGCAGCCTTTATCGCCGTGGGAATGTTCTGCTCGTCGCTGACCGAAAATCAGGTGGTATCGGCTGTGGTAAGCTTTATCGTAATGATAGCTCTTTACCTGTTCACCACCATAGGCGACGTTATCCCCGTTGAATTTATCGAGGATATGATGCCTACTCTTTCACCGGCAGTAAGAACTGTCATTGTTGAGCTGGTGATACTTGCAGTTGCGGCGGTATGCTATTTCGCTTTCGGCAGAAAGGCAAATACTATTGTCATCTCGTTTGTTGTGATGCTTGTTATGGGCGTGTTCACAGCAGCCGGAGACAAGATCCCCGAGGTATTTTCAAAGCTTTCCTTCTGGGAGAGATATTACGGCTTTACATACGGACTTTTTGATTTTTCAAACGTTTTGTTCTTTATAAGCGCAGCCGTGGTGTTCCTGTTCCTTTCGGTCAGGGTGCTTGAAAAACGCCGTTGGTCATAAGGAGGTCTACAGATGAGCGATAAGAATAAAAATGAGCAGGCTTCAACGCCTGCCACGGAAGCTGCCGAGATAGTTTCAGCTCCCGTAAAGGACTTCCTGGAGGACGTTGTGTCCGCCGAAAAGGAAGCGGCTATAGAGCCTGAAAAGAAAGACAAAAAGAAAAAGAACAAGGACGGTAAAAAAACCAATTCCAAGCAGCTTAAACACGGCATGATGTCAACCGTTCTGACGGTAGTGTTCATTGCGGTGGTAGTTCTTGTAAACGTTGTGGCAACCATTCTTTTCGACAGATATCCCATTACTCTCGACCTGACTTCGGACAAGATATATTCAATTTCCGAGGAGTCGGAGGAGTATGTAAAGAAGATAGATACCGACGTGCTTATCACCGTGTTTGCTACCGAGGACGAGTATACTTCCCTCAGCACCTATACAAAGCAGGCTGCCGAGGTAATGAAAAAATATTGTCAGTATAACAACAGGATATCCTACAGATATGTTGATATCGACTCAAACCCCGACATCGTTTCGGAATACGAGGCTGATTCAATATCACAGTATGATATAATCGTTGAAACAAATCCGTCGGAGGACGTCAAGAGAACAAGAAAGATCACAATGCTGGACATTGTTGAGTTCAAGGACGAGTTCTTGGAGCAGCTGAGCCAGTACGGAATGAGCGTTGATACTTTTGCCGCTCAGATGGGCGGAGATCTTTCTTTCCTCAGCTATTACGGCGGATATGTTGAGTCGTCCAGCGCAGATCAGGCGTTTACTTCGGCTCTTATGACCGTTACCGACCCCAACCCTGTTTATGTTACCATTCTTACAGGCAGAAACGAGATATCGGAGCTTTCATATCTGCAAACGCTGCTGGAGGCAAAC
>JBJERD010000204.1:0-2416 GCA_051882095.1 Oscillospiraceae bacterium | reverse complement strand
TTGTGTGATTTCAACCGTCAATTTGTGTGATTTCAACCGTCAATTTGTGTGATTTCAACCGTCAATTTGTGTGATTTCAACCGTCAATTTGTGTGATTTCAACCGTCAATTTGTGTGATTTCAACCGTCAATTTGTGTGATTTAGGGGCATTATACTATCTTATAAAAAAATATCTAAAATATTCTAAAAATACCTAAAAGCAATGCGCACGAAAATTCAACGCTTTCGGGCGTTTTGAAATAACGAAAAAAAGGATAAAAAAATAACTGTTATCTGAAATAAAAATTTGAGTTTTTATCTTTGTCAAGAACTCCGTTGTCGATAGCAGCAGCGATTTTTTCGGCTGTTTCCATTATTTCATTGAGTTTATCAGTAAAACTTAGATTATAGCTGTTATTGGTTCGGATTTCTCTGTCAAGCACTCCATTGTTGATCGCAGCAGCTATCTTTTCACCAATATCAAGAATCTCATCAAGCTGAGCTATAAATGGCTTATGAATCAAAATGTTTCGTTCAAACCATTCACCTACGTCTGTTTTATCTTGTACTTTACCGCAAATACGCTTATATAACTCCCGATAAATCGGATCACCTTTATCTTTCAGACAAAATCCTGCTTTTTCCCTATCCTCAAGCATTTGGTTAAGGCTGCGTATTACACTGTTACGCTGTCGTGCTTTCTCAGAAGCTTCAGGAGCTTTCCCCTCGTGGTAATATGGAATGTAATTAACCTCTTCGGTACGTCCTGCTTTGAGTATAAACTGCTCTCTGACTATTGCTTTTACGCCTTTAAGCCATTCCTTGGATAAATATTTCTTGTCTTTAACTGTAAACTCCTGTGATTTGGGTTCTCCCTTGCGATGAATGGGCGGTTTTACTGTTCCGTCAGCGTATAAGGCTCTGTCAGCCTTTCTGCGAGCGATTTTGCCGTCTTGGGTAAGATATATATCCCTGTCGTAAAAATCGCTTGTAGACCCCTTAGATTTCGTCTGAGGGCATTTCTCACGTTCAGAGAAGATAATGTGTGCGTGTAAATTGGTATGACTGCTGTTCCAATGAACTGCATACTGGTAGTCAGAGTCCTTTCCGATGAGCTGCTGAGCAAGGCTATCCATTCTGCTTTTAAGCTCCTCGACGCTCAGACTGCTCATATCGTTCGGTAATGCAACTATTAACTCCCTGCCCTCGTTGTTCGGCTCTGAGGAGCGTCTGTGCGTTCTCTCATAATCGTGGTACGGCTTCCAATCCTCCACAGGTCCACCGCAGCAGAGAACATCTTCTTCTTCGTGTTGCCCTGTCACATTTGTGATGTAAGCCGACCTGCCGCCTATGTCGGTCAACTTTGTTACCCGAACAAATGTATGCATACGCACATCTCCTCTCAAACTTGAGTGCCAAAATTCCGCTTTTATCAGCTCCATTATAGCACTGCGCAGCAGTGCTTGTCAAGCCCTCGGCGTTTGAGAGCGCAATACAACCTTTCGCAAATCGGGCAGCTTCGCACCGATTTGCAAAAGGGTATTGCGATCTCCGATGGGCAGACGGTTCCCTCTGCACTCCCTATGAAAATCAATATGCAGCTGTGTCAAGTTGACATAGCTGCATATTGATTTTTATTCTATTGCGTAGTTGTATTCAGGATAACGAAGCTTGACTGCCTCCCAGTAGAACGGAGCAAGGGAGCAGCAGAACAGCTCCGCAGGCGTTACCAAGCATCTATCATCTTCATCACACCAACCCAAACCGCCATTATATAGATTAAATGCAAGTCGGCAAGTCTTGAGGGAAGTCCCGGTCTGCCAACCCTCGCTCAGACATCCGGGAATAATGCAGCGTTCCGAGAAATCATAGATGTTGTAAATGTGGTTACGGCATACGCTGTCTGCGGTAATCAGATAGGCAAGAGCCTTATGATATACGTCATAATTACCCATTCGGTGCATAAGGCGTTTATATGCTGTTGCGTGTGCGTAATCAACGACAGGCGTTTCAAGCACCTCGTTATCGAATATCTTGCAATCGTCACAAATGTATTCTCCTGCCGTATCTTCGACAGTTATCGTGATTTTAGTTTCTTCGGTGATTTCTACACATCTTTCATCAATATCAAAATTCTCAAATATCCAATCATAGCCTGTTTTACCGATATCCGCAGCCACAAGGTCAAAGGAATACTCCTCGTCAAGCTCAAGCCAACTCTTACCACATTCTTTGCAGTAGTTCTCAAAGTAATACTCAATGCTGAACGTAGTATCAGGGCGCTGACTTATGTACTCACCTATTGTCATAATAATTCATCTCCCTTGTTTATCTGTTCCTTGTAAACCTCGTCTAATGCCTTCATCAGATCGCTGTCGGGATCGCTTTCAGAGACCAACGAATATAGTCTTTTGAATAAATCATCTTCGATTATCA
>JBJERD010000203.1:0-2420 GCA_051882095.1 Oscillospiraceae bacterium | reverse complement strand
AAACAAAATCCTCGAAGCTCGCGAAGAAGAACTCAAAATCACAGCCGAAGCCGATCTGAAGCCGCTTATTACTGTGGCATTTTCGCCGTATTCCTTAGCAATTCCCAGCATAGGCGGAGTGCCTATTCCTCCGCCTATGCAGACAGCCTTTTTGCTCTCGCCCAGAACCTTGAAGCCGTTGCCCAGAGGAGCGATAATGTCGATAAGGTCGCCCTTGTTAAGCTCGGATATTTTATCTGTGCCTTTTCCTCTTACCTCGAAAACCAGACGGATAGTTCCGTTTTCCTTGTCTATATCGCAGATAGAAATAGGTCTGCGCAGGAAAAAGCCTTCCGCCGCAACCTGAGCGAACTGTCCCGGCTGCGCTTCCTTTGCAATGTGAGGACACTTGACCGTGATATCAAAGATACCCTTTGCAACAGCTGCTTTTTCAATTATGGGATATTTGCCTTGCTTGTACATTTTATCAGTCCTTTCGGATTTATTATAACATGAATACAGGCGGAATTTCACCGCCTGCTTATTTTTATTCCGGTAATGCGATCTTCGGCAGATAAGAAATAATATCCTCTTTCATGCGTATTACCTCTCGTCTTGCCGCCTGTGCAAATTCATGCTCGTCGCACTCTTCCTTCTTGTAAGCGCACATTACTCCTCTAGACGAGTTTACAATAGCACCCAGACCGTTTTCGTCAAACGCCTTTGAAACGCCCTCTGCTCCGCCGCCCTGTGCGCCGTAGCCTGGTACAAGGAAAAATGTGTGGGGAAGAGCAGCTCTCATTTCGGCAAGCTGTTCGGGATAAGTCGCACCAACAACAGCTCCAACGCCGCTGTAACCGTATTTGCCCATTACTTCAAGTCCCCATTTTTCGCACATATCGCCCATTGTTGCGTAAACTGTCTTGTCGCCAATTTTCAGATCCTGCAATTCGCCGCTGGATTTGTTAGAGGTCTTTACCAGCACGAAAATACCCTTGTCATAGGCTCTGCACTTTTCAAGCAGAGGAGAAATACCGTCCGTGCCAAGATAGCCGTTGACCGTAAGTGCGTCCGCACCGAAAGCAGCTATCTCTTCTCCGCAAACGTCTGTTAAGCCCAGATGTGCAGTAGCATATGCCTCCATGGTAGCGCCGATGTCGTTGCGCTTGCCGTCGGTCATAACGAACATACCCTTTTCCTTGGCGTATTCGATAGTCTTGTAAAGAGTCTTGACGCCCTCGTAGCCGTACATCTCATAGTAAGCAGCCTGCGGCTTGATAGCAGGGCAGATGTCGTGAATTTCGTCGATAATGCACTTGTTGAATTCAAGAATTGCCTTTGCGGCAGCCTTTAAGCTCTTGCCGTATTTCTTCACCTTTTTGTCGATTATATACTGCGGAACATACTCCAGCTTGGGGTCAAGTCCCACAACCGACGGGTTCTGTGTTTTTACGATATTTTCAATAAGTCTGTCAAAAGACATTGTGATCTTCCTTTCATATAATTTGATTTGGCTGCCGTCACGGCAGGCGTTGACTACAGCGAGAAAACCACCTTGCCGCCGCAAATGGTGTAAATATTCCTGCCTTTTAGCCTTTCACCCTTGAATACGCTGTTCTTGGACTTTGAATTAAGCTCTTCGGGAATGACCTCCCACTCAAAGTCGGGGTCGAAAATGCACAGCTCGCAGGGATATCCCGCCGCTATCTTAACAGGTTCGATGCCCATTATCTTTCGTGGGTTTACCGACATTAGCTGGGCTATCCTGTCAAGTCCGCATCTGCCTGTGTGATAAAGCTTTGTCAGCGTTGCCGCAAGAGAAGTTTCAAGTCCTACCACACCGTTGGGAGCTTTCTCAAAGTCGGCTTTTTCCTCTGCCGCATGAGGGGCATGGTCGGTGATAATGCAATCTATCGTTCCGTCCAGCACCGCCGCTTCAATAGCGGCTCTGTCCTCCTCAGTTCTCAGCGGAGGCGACATTCTGTAGTCTGCGTCACGGCTGAGAAGCTTTTCGTCGGTGAAGGTGAAATAGTGAGGCGCAGTTTCGCAGGTGACGTTTACTCCGTCACGCTTTGCGGCTCTGATAATATTCACCGAACCCTTTGTGGAAACATGGCAGATGTGAACGTGCGCTCCGCAGGACATGGCAAGAGCTATCTCTCTTGCTGTGATGTAGTCCTCGGAAGCTCTGTCCATGCCCTTGACTCCAAGCTTTTCGGATATTTCGCCCTTGTTGATTATTCCGCCGTTTATGATGTTCAGATCCTCGCAGTGTGAAAGCACCGTAAGACCATTTCCCACCGAAAGCTCCAGAGCCTTTCTCATAAGCTCGGCATTCTGAACAGGTCTGCCGTCGTCCGAAACTGCCTTTACACCCGCAGCGATAAGCCGTTCAAAATCGCATAGCTCTTCACTTTTCATGCCCTTTGTGATGCAGCCCA
>JBJERD010000202.1:0-16427 GCA_051882095.1 Oscillospiraceae bacterium | reverse complement strand
CTTTTTCACAACAGGAACATGCCGGGTAAAGTCAAAGTAAAATGTGTGTAACAGACCACCCTTTTGGATGCCGCCTGTTCGATTTGGGCAGTTTTAATAAAAAACAGGCTGAGAATTTGTCAATAAATATATTAAAAATGTTCATTTTTTTCTTGATTATTATAACGAAAAATGTTATAATTATAAAAATGCGTTTTGTGTTAGTTGCGTGATAATCTGCACCGGAACGTATTATAAGTGGAGGTGTAACTAGAAAAATGAAAAATTTTACCTATGTTGCCAAGGATACCACCGGAAAAACCATGAAAGGTGTTATGGAGGCTGAAGATGCGCAGGAGGTATTGGACAAGATCCATGAGCAAGGCTGGTTTTGCGTAAGCTATGCAGAAGCTCTGGGCGGCTCCAAAAAGAATTCCTTTAAGTTCAAAACAAAAGGACTTGCGTTCTCATGCCGACAGCTGGCAGCTATGATGACGTCCGGTCTGTCTATTGTCAAGGCGCTGGATATCCTCTATAAAGAGGAGGAAAACAAGGGAGCCAAAGAAGCCTGGCTAGGCGTTTATGAAGACGTTAATAAGGGCGCAACGTTTACCGAAGCGCTGGACAGCCGCAGAGGCTGCTTCCCCGACTTCTTCATAAGCATGGTAGACGCCGGAGAATCTTCGGGTACTCTTGATATCACAATGCAGCGTTTGAGCGACTATTACGCTAACTCGAACAAGCTGAACAACAAGGTCAAGAGCGCAATGATGTATCCTATCATATTGGGTATTCTCTGCGTTGTAATGGTAATCGGTATGTTTACGTTCATCATGCCTCAGTTCGCAGGAATGATGGAGGAAGACGAAATGCCGGCTCTTTCAAAGGCGCTGTTCGCATTCAGTGATTTCGTCAAGGCAAGATGGTACATACTTGTGGGCGCTGTGGTCGTTATCATAGTAGGCTGGATATATGCTTTGAAGGTAGAGTCGGTAAGACTTTGGTATGACAGAGTAAAGATCAAAATGCCGGCAGTCGGTAAACTGATGGTCAAGATCTATGAGGGCAGATTTGCAAGAACCCTTTCATCTCTCTATTCAAGCGGTATACCGATGGTAGAGTGCCTTGAGAGATCTTCCAAGATACTCAACAATACTTATGTAGACAAATGCTTTATTCAGGTAGTAGACGAAGTTAAGCAGGGTGCTCCTCTTTCACAGTCGCTGTCAAGAACAGAGATATTTGAGGGAATGTTCTGCTCCATCATCTACGTCGGTGAAGAATCGGGCGCTCTGGACGATATCCTCGAAAAGACAGCCGATTATTACGAGGAAGAGGCTGACGCAGCCGTTGAAAGACTGGTCGGATTGCTTGAACCTTGTATGATCATCTTCATGGGTCTTGCTATCGGTCTGTGCCTTGCAGGTATCTTCCCAATGCTCTACGGCGGTATGGCAGGTCTCGAGAACGAGTAAGCTTTGTAAATAATTTTTTGAATGAGGTGAAGGATAAATGCTGTCTTTTGATATTTCAGATAGACAAATCAATATTGTTAAAGGAGATAACTCCGCTGGTAAGATCAGAATTGAAAAATCACTGTCGGTCGAGGTCCCTGAGGACATGATCCTCAACGGAGAGGTAATCAACCTTTCCGGACTTGCCGATCTGCTGGTCACTACCCTTAAAGCAGAGGTAATGATGGACAGAGACGCTATCGTTACTTTCTCGTCAAGCAACATCGTGTTCAAGGAGCTTGTAGTTCCTAAGGCTAAGGGTAATGAGTTCCTTACCATGGTTCAGAATCACATGAGCCAGGAAATGGGTATCACTGACGAATACTCGATTTCATATACTGTAGTAGGTGAAGCGGGCGAGGAAAACCCCGGCGCTGTAAAAGTACTTGCTACCGCTTGTCCCAGCACTATTGTTGAAGCTTTCAGAAAAATGTTCAACATCATGAGCATCAACCTGAAATCGGTAAATATCAGCTGTAACTCTATCTCGAGAATCGTTCTTGCGGATAAGAGCGTAGTTGAGAAAATGCCTCTTCTGGTTTGCCAGCTGGACAAGAACTTCCTTGGTCTGACCCTGTTTGAGAATGGTCAGATGGCTTTCGCTAGATATGTTCCTATCTCTCCCGAGGATTATGATTCGGAAGAGTACATTCTTGAAGCTCTCAACGAGAACATCTTCAGAATGGAACAGTTCAATAAGGCAAGAGGCGGCCCGGGACTTGAAAACGTTGTTCTGTACGGTGAGATCGACGACTATATCAAGCTGGTCGACTCTCTGGACGGACTTGACATCAAGGCTTCTATCCTTGGAGTTCCCGCTCAGATCACAGGCTATGAGAACTTTGAGTTCACTGTGTTCGCAAACGCTATCGGCGCTCTTTATAAGAGAAACAAGCAGACCGAGCGTATCAACCTTCTGGAGGTAGACTCCTCAACAGGTAAATCCAGCGAGGGTCTCAATTCTCTGCTTCTCACTGCCGGCGTTATCGTGGCGGCTTCGGCTATTGCAATCGCTGCCGTAACATTGTTCATCGGCATCAGAGAAAACGGCGTAAGAGACGATATCGCCGAGACTGAGTCTCAGATCGCCGAGTGCGATAAGATCATCGAGGAGAATCAGATACTTCACGACGGTCTCAATCAGATCGAGGAATATAAGAAAATAGTTGAGACAGCTAAGGAAAATCTGATGGCTCTTCCTGTTCTTAAAAAGCAGGTGTTCGATCAGATCGACGCAGCAACAGGCTCCACCGGTTCGGATATCAATTATCAGGGATTTGAGTATGACGAAAAGCAGGCTATGGTCACTATCACGAATGTGGAAGTTACAAATCAGCTTGAGGCTCCCGAGTTTGTAAGATCTATCAAGGAACTTGATTATTTTGCAGACGTTCAGTTTACCGGATATACCGGAACAGGCGAAAAGGATGATCCCGTTATCATCACATCGCTGCAGCTTTTCATGAAAGGACAGGGTGAAGAAGAATGAAACTTACATATCGTGATAAAGTAATGCTTACTGCCGTTCTGGTCGTTCTGGTCTGGGTCGCAGGTGTTATGCTTTTCATCAAGCCGGCATTCAACGACCTCAGCGAGGCTAACTCCACTTACGACAGCAAGGTAGTTGAGTTTAACAAGAAAAAGGATCAGATCAACGAGGACGCAGATCTTCCTCAGAGAGTAAAGGAAGCTTTTGAAAAGGTTTCAGATCTTGCGTCACAGTTCTATCCTAAGCTTTCAAGCGACGAGGTCAGCGAAACCATTGATACTCTGCTTGACAACGACAATATCGAGAACGACAGCCTTACTATTTCGTCATATACTTCTGTAGTACTTGACGTTATCAAGTATGACAGCCAGGATATCCTGACCGATATCGATGTTATCGCAAGCGGCGGAAAGGTCGAGACTGACGCTCAGAAGAAGAAAAATCAGCAGCAGAATAAAAAGGAAGACGTTACTGCTGTATCTGTTCCTTGCTATAATGTAAGCTTCGGCTTCAAGTGCAAGCTTTCCGATCTGAAGAGCTTCCTTGACAACCTTACAACTTATGATCAGAAGAGCCTTGTTGTTACAAGCTGCCAGATCGAAGACGTTAACGAAGATGAGATCTCAGGTACAATGTCAATGGCTTTGATGATGATGCCTGAAATCGAGAATCCTATCGAGGCTGATAAGGCTGACAAGGCTGATAAGTCTGACGAGAAAAAGGACGATAAGTCCTCTGACGAGTCTTCAAAGGCTTCTGAATAATAAATATATGCTTTTTCGGTAGGTAGAGGGCGTAAAAGCTCCCTACCGAAAAGTGTTATATAATAATTAAAAGTTTTATTATAACAAGATTAATGTAATAGTTGATTTATGGAAAGGTGGTCAATATGAAAAAGAGAGCTAAGCTTGAACAGGGCTCGGTTTTGTTTACTGTATTAGCTATCATGACCATGATGATGGTGCTGATATCCGCTACTATCACATTCGTGGCGCATACCAGCAAAGAATCATACAATGAATACTATTCCAGGCAAGCATATTTCACCGCATCATCATGTCTTGAAAGCTTTGTTACAGAAGTAACAAAATACTCAGCCGACGGTTCGGCAACCGAGGATCAGGCAAAAGAAAACATCGAAATGCTCCAGAGAATTGCTGCAAGCGGCGAGGTCATCGACGTTCAGATCGCCAGAGACGGCGGCGCTTCTCTTGACGGAGTAAGAGACAGAGTAGGAACCTGCACTCTGAAAGTGGAGGAGAACGGTTCAAACACTAACCTGAAGGCTACTGCAACAGCAACTTATCTTGGAGTGACAGAATCTGTTACTGCATACTTTACTGTTAAGGGTCTTACCAAAAACGGCACTCTCAACAACGCTATCGAGCTTATCGGTACAACGGGAGCTGCTTACAACAATATGGAGGCTTACGGTAACGTAGCTGCCAGCGATATTGCTTCTCATACCAACAACACAAAGTATGATATGACGACCAATAACACCAAGATCAGCGGTGCTATGACAATTCTTGGTTCTGTTATGGCAGACACTCATATGACAATGAGAAAGAATCCGCTTTATTCACCCGGAGACGAGCTTGAAGAGGATCAGTCGCTTGGCGGCTCTATCACAGTTTCAAGATCTCTGTTCAACACAGGCGGAAGCGGTGGTCTTGAAGTAGTCAGCGAGCTTTCAAAGGCTCGTGACAACAACGATCCTGCCGAGTTCAACTATGTTAACGCAGGCGAAATGATCGTAATGGGCGGTACAAGTACAAAGATCGGTTCGCTGGGCGCTGACGAAAGCGACGGAAGCGACAACCTTGAAGTCGATCTGTATTCATACGGTCTTGTAGTAGGCCCTGTTGACACTTCCAACCTGTCAGCTCTGCCGGCAGGCGAAAAGGCTATGATAGAAAAGGCTATCGAGGCTTATGACTCTACAGGCGCAAGAGCCGATATCTCGTTCTCTACCGCACAGGGTCAGGGTCAGAAGGTAAACGGAAACGTATATACCTACGACCAGGGCAGCGGAAGCGTTTTCAACGGCGATATCTACATCACTGGTATCAATAATACATTCAACGGCGATATTTATTGCTCAGGCGATATATATGTAAACGCAGGCGGAAACAAGGTCAACGGCAACGTTTATCTTATGCCCGGAAAATCGGTAAAGGGTTCGTCTACTCTTACCGTTTCGGGAACTATCAGCAATCTTGACTGGGCTTCTGCGGCAGCAGGAAGAGCTCTTAAGCCTGCTATCAACTCAACATCAGACACACTTGCTCAGTACGTTTATTTCCCTGAGCACATGATGTGTTCCGACAACGAGGGCGTTTCCTCTATCGACGACACATATGCTTCATTCTATGACGCAAGTGATAATCTGAAGACTGACGCTAAGTATCTTACAGATTTTGCAGGCGGAACAAAATACGGAATGACATTTGACCATATCGTAACATCAAGCTGCGTAATGGATTATCTCAGCAACGGCGCTGCCAACAAGAGAGTTCTTATCGACCTTGACGACGCTGCCGAGAATGCTGACGGCAGACACGATATCGTTATTATCATGAAGAACAACGGTTTTGTTGACTGCCAGAATATCCTTATCAAGAACAGCACAACTGAGACCGACGGAGACGCTGAGAGATTCTGCTACTTCGTTTCGGATTCGGGCGTGGGTGATGTAAACGACGAGTACAAACAGGATATGGATGCTAATGTGGTTCCTGCAAGACCCAGCACATATGACTCAAGCACATTCAAGGTATCTTCCTTTACATTTGAAAACACAAAGGTCATGGACTTTGATACCTACATCAACTGCAGCCTTTATGACAGCAGCAAGTATCTGAACTTTACTACAGATACTTCACTGGACGGCTATAACCCGGGACCTGCTCAGATGATTATGCTTCTGACAGAGGGTTCGTCGATAAAGACAAACAACCAGTGCCTTATTCAGGCTTCGATCTACGCTCCCAGAGCGGTAGTTACATTCGCTAACAACCAGCGTGTAAAGGTTCAGCCTTACACTACCGAGGAAACTAACATCGGTATCATCGGAATGGTAATCGTAAGCCAGTTCAACACAAGCGCAAACAACGTCGGAGTATTCTTCCAGAAGGTTTCTGAGAATTCGGTACTGAAATGCGCTAAGGGTTCAAAGGCAATTTATACTTCCGGATTCAAGCTCTCCAAGTATGCTAACTATTAATTTCAGAAGGAGGTTTTACCATGAAGATATTCAATAAAAACAAACGTGGTGTTACTCTGGTTGAAGTTATAGTTGCAATGGCGATATTCTCCATTATGACGACTACTTTTATAATGACGGTGGATTATTGTCTTCAGTTCAACAAAAAGGCAATGTACCGTCTGAGAGAGTCAAACAAACAGGCTACCGACCTTGAAAACTTCTCGGGAGTTGTAGATTACGCTTCAGCCGATGTTGCTCCCATTAACAGAGGAAGCAACAAGTATGCTTTCACCTTTGATTTTTCAACGGGAGATACTATTGTAAACAATAAAAATTCCGGATATGTTTCAAAGAGCACGGGCATTTCCGAATCGGGTCTTGCAATGAGATATTTTTCTCCTATCGAGCAGCTTGACCTTGACGTTGACGAGTACTGGGTAACCATGACAAACTTCGACGATACCGACCAGGTATGGACGATAACGGCAGGACCCAACGTTGTTTTCTTCAACAATGAGAAGGAAATGATAAGCTCCACAACTCTTAATCCCGCAGTTCTTGCTGAGGGAGGCAAATGTACTTTCGGAGTAAAGCTTATGCCGGGCGCAAGCGTTGACAATGCATTTACTGTAAACATCATCGCAGGCGACCCCGACGACACTATAGACCTTGCTCCTTATTCGGATACTGAAAGATATGCTTTCATATATCGCTATAATGATTCGTGGCAGACTAAGGATGAGTTTGACAGCTCATACAGCGGATAACAAGGAGGCGACACTTGAAAATGAAAAATAATAAAGGTTTTACTTTGGTCGAGCTGATCGTTGTCGCTGCGATGCTGTCGATACTTATGGGCGCTATCCTTAATTTCATCCAGCCTATAAATCAGTTCTACACCAACACATGGGCGACTACCGACGCCAACGATATCGGTAACACGGTAGTTGATTATCTCGATAAAGAGCTGAGATACACCACCAATATGCTTATCCTTGAGGATTATGAGGGTCTGCCTGTTGTTGAGGACGGTTGTGTTATCAGCGATTCGGGAGCAAAGTCAAGCACAAAGTTCACAGACGTTATCATTCTTGACAACGTTAATGTAAGAGGCAGCAGCCTTGCGGATTTTGACCCCACTTCAACTCCTGCAAGAAGAAAGAACGCACGAGGCGCTCTTATCAAGGAAAGTCTTGCTGACGGAACTCTTGATATCGACAAGTCCAAGATAGTATTGGGCGAGGCAGAATACAGCGATTTCAAGGCTGAGTTCACAGCTACTCTTGCGCAGGGCACAAAAAACAAGTGCTTGCAGATAGGTATCAAAGAGAGCAAGCCAAAGTATTCGGGCGGCACATGGACTTATGATAAGGTCGCTTACGATCAGACTCGTTCAATCGAGCTTGTAAACATCAATCAGATAGGTTTCCCGATGCAGGTAAACTACTACACCAACAGAACCGATAAGGACGGCAATCTGCTGGGTGAAGCCCTTGATTATTCAAGATTTGCTCAGGCTGACGCTCCCGGCGGTCTTACCACGGGACAGGAAAGCTATTATAATGTAAACAAGAAATATACTTATATTTTCTACACAAAGAGCGTTCCTTCAAGCAGCGCTAAGTGTACTATCAAGATTTTTAATAAGGTAGGCGGATCGCAGCTTAATTCATTCAGAGTTAATACTGGCGGCACGATTACCGATGCTCAGTATCAGAACGCAAGAAGTCTGTTTCCTGACAAAACAGAGGTAACAGGAGAAGTGTATACTGTCTATACACTTAATGATTTGTTTTGTCATGAAACAAGTAAATATTTGTCTGATTACAAAACTGAAGCGATAACGCAGGATATGGTATTTTATCCCGATTATTCAGGAAGCAATTCCGTATCTCCAAAGGGATATGTAAAGTTCTACGATTATTACGATGACCTGGGCAATTACTCGGCAACTCCGTTCTTGAAGTACACCTGCGCTTACTATGACCCTTCAAACCCTGTTATTCCGGGACTTCCAAACTATGTTGCCAGCGTTCCCGACGGACTGGGAGACGCTGATCACATCTTCAAGAGATGGGAGACCCCAAGCGGACTGGTGTTCTATGGAGAGTCAACAACATTCTCTTCGGGCGACTGGAGCTTCTATGCCGTTTATGAGGAGAGACAGAAATACCATGTTAAATTCGTTGACGCTGACGGAAACGAGCTGAGCGACACAGAGTATCCGGAGGGCATTTCAAACTCTACAAATATTGCTAAGCCGACAGATCCAACGCCGCCGTCGGGCAAGAATTTCCTTGGCTGGTTCCTTAACGGAGACAAGACGCAGATCGCTTTCGATTCGCTTACTTGGACTCTTACGGGAGATATGACATTCAAGGCTGTATTTGAGGACATTCCTGTTTCGGGAGCATCTCTTTCGGTTTCGAGTATCCATACCGACAACTTTAACTGGGGACGTTCTGTTGCGTATCTTACTATCAAGGTAAAGAACGTTGGTACAGAAAACAGCAGCGGCAGCAGCAAGCTGATAATCCACATGAACGATTATGTTGACAGCGTAACAAGCTATTGGGGCGGAATCAATCCTTCTTCAGTAACTTCGGCTGTTAAGGATATCACAGTAAACTTCACCAGGGTGCTTGCACCTAATGAGGAAGCTGACCTTAATATGTATGTTTATGCTACAAATACAGGCAACTACTCATTCGCTATTGACACTGTTGACGCTTATAACACCTAAGAATAACTCACAGGCGGCTCTCTGAGCCGCTTGCTGAAAAAATCCCCTTAACAGAATAACATCTATTAAGAGGATTTTTTGAGCAGACAAAAAAATAACCGCTCCGTGTAAGGGAGCGGAAAAGAAATGCTTATGCGGCAAGTACTTCGTTGAGACCCGTAAACGCCATGTAGAGATCGGCAAACTGATTTCCGTATATGGCTGCAAAGGCTATTCCAAGCGAAAGCCACGGTCCGAATGCGAATACCGAGTTTTCGGTCTTGTACTTGATTATCATGCCCGCCACAGAGCCGGTGATAAGTCCTACGAAAAGGGCGACCAGAATGTTCTGCGTGCCAAGGAAAAGCCCTGCGGCTGCCATAAGATATACGTCGCCTCTGCCCATTGCCTTGCCCTTTGATGCAAGCTCGATGATAAGCAGCGGTACGCTTACGGCGAACATTCCGATGATGTGCGATTTAATTGTAGTACCCACGATGTTATGGCAGAATATGTACTGAGGTATGGCAAGCAGTCCGATGAAGATAACAACTCCTGTTGAGATGAGCTGCGTATCCCAGTCCATGAAAAAGACTACGATAAGCGCAGAGAACAGCAGAGCGGTTATCAGAAATCTGACGGGGGCGATAAGCACGTTGAACTGCCATGCGATAAACAGCCAGCAAAGAGCGTTAAGAAGCTCTACCACAGTATATCTGGGGGAGATCTTAGCTCCGCAGCTGCGGCATTTGCCTCTTAGTAAGCACCAGCTGATTATGGGTATCAGGTCACGGCGTTTGATTGGTGCATCGCAGGACATACAGTGCGAATTGTTCTTGACAAGCGATTCCTCTTTCGGCAGACGGTAGATGCAGACGTTGAGAAAGCTTCCCACGCAGGCGCCGAAGAGAAAGATAAACACATATATTACTGCGACATAAATGTAATATTGAGCGTCCAAAGATATTTCCTCCCTGAGTGAAATTTGTATTATTATTTTAACATATTTGTTCGGCAAATACAAGTCTATTTTGTTATTTTTCATTTGCCGGCTTTCATAGCGCTTATGCGGCTGAGTCTACCCGCAGCGGACCTGCCGCCGCCAATTCTTTCTGCGGAGAATGGAGTTAGTTTATGAGAAACGGACCAATAGGACAATATCTGGTTGAAAAGAATCTTTTGACTGAAGAACAGCTTCAGCAGGTTCTTGCAAAGCAGAAGGAAACAAAGGGAAAGCTTTTCGGAGATGTTGTTGTTGAAATGGGCTTTGTGTCTGAGATACAGTTCACGCAATGCCTCGCCGAAAGACTTAACGTTACTTTCATCGACCTTGACAATACCTCTCTTCTGCCTGACGTTGTAAAGAAAGTCCCCGAGTCGGTGGCAAGAAAGTACAACGTTATTCCTGTTACAAAGATAGGCAAGAGAATGACCGTTGCAACAAACGACCCGGTCAACTTCTACATTTTTGAAGATATCCGTGCGATCACGGGATGCAGTATTACTCCTGTACTTGCTACCAAGGCTTCTATCAACAGAGCTATCGGTAAGATGTATTCGGAGGGACAGGTTAGCTCGGTTGTTGACGAGGCTACAAAGCAGAAGGAAGAAGAGCTTAACCTTGACGAACTCAAGGATATTTCCGAGGACAGAATCGAAAATGCTCCTATCGTTAAGCTGGCAACGGCTATCGTTGAGAACTCCTTCCGTCAGAACGCAACCGATATACATATTGAGCCGTTCAAGAATTTAACTAAGGTGAGAATAAGAGTAAACGGCGACCTTATCGAGCTTATGACCCTTTCCAGCGCACTTCATGTTTCACTGGTAACACGTTTCAAGATCCTCAGCGGAATGAACATCGCCGAAAAGAGAGTACCTCAGGACGGTCGTATGTCCCAAGAAGTTGACGGCACTATGCTTGACCTTCGTGTATCCAACCTGCCTATGGTTTACGGCGAAAAGGTCGTAATCCGTATTCTTGCAACAGGCGATATGTCGCTGAGAAAGATAACCGACCTGGGTATGACCCAGTACAACTACGAAAGATTTGCTTCCTGTCTGAAGGTTCCGCAGGGCGTTGTTCTGGTAACAGGACCTACAGGTTCAGGTAAATCTACTACCCTTTACGCCGCTCTGGGCGAGATCGCAAAGCCTAATCTTAACGTTATCACCGTTGAGGACCCTGTGGAAAAGAAGGTAGAGGGTATCAACCAGTGTCAGATAAACGAAAAAGCCGGCATGACCTTCGACGCTGCGCTCCGTTCTATTCTCCGTCAGGACCCTGACATTATAATGGTCGGAGAAATGCGTGACGCCGAGACTGCCGAGATAGCTATCAGAGCCGCTATCACAGGACACTTGGTTCTTTCAACACTTCATACAAACGACGCAGCTTCAACAGTTACACGACTTGTGGATATGGGCGTTGAGCCTTACATGGTAGCTACTTCGCTTATCGGTATAGTTGCTCAGCGACTTACAAAGGTGCTTTGTCCGATCTGCAAGAAGCCAAGAATGTCTACGCCTGAGGAAAACGAGCTTATGGGGATAGATCACTCTGTTCAGATCTTTGACGCCTGCGGCTGTCCTAAGTGCAACAATGGATATACGGGCAGAACGGCTATTCATGAGATCCTGCTTTCTACTCCCGAAATGGCTTCGCTTATCACTTCGGGCGCAAAGGCAGACCAGATTCAGGAGCTTGCAAGAGAGCAGGGCTGTCTGCTGCTTCGTGACAACGTATCAAAGCTTGTTCAGGAGGGAACAACTTCTATAGGCGAGCTTATCCGTGTTACTTATGCTGTTTGATCGCAGCTTAATATTGATCATAAGTATTGCGGTTGGAAAGCGCTGTTTATAAGTATGGACCATTGCAATACAAAAAATAAAGTTATGGAGGTTTATATTCTATGTCAGTAGATATCAACAAAATTCTGGACGAATCGAGAGCTCTCGGCTGCTCCGACCTGCACTTTACAGTAGGTATCCCGCCGATCGTAAGACAGGGAGGAAATCTGAGAAAGCTTTCATCGTATCCCGATATGACCGAGATCGACATTCTGAAGATATGCGAGGATATGTGTACCGATAAGCAGAGACAGCAGATCAAGGATCACATCGACACAGACTTTACTTTCGTATCATCCAGAGGTTTCCGTCACCGTGTAAACGTATATCGTCAGAGAGGAAACACGGCTATCGCTATCCGTTTGCTGAGAAACGATATCCCCACACTTACCGACCTTAATCTGCCGCCCGTACTTGCTGAATTTGCAATGCGTCCAAGAGGACTTGTTCTTGTAACAGGACCTACAGGTTCAGGTAAATCTACAACACTTGCGGCTATGATCGACCATGTAAATATACATAAATCGGCGCACATCATCACCGTCGAGGACCCTATCGAGTATATGCACGCTCACAAGAGATGTATGGTAAACCAGAGAGAGATAGGTCCCGACGTTCCAAGCTTCTCAATGGCGCTGAGAGCTGCTCTCCGTGAGGACCCCGATATCATCCTCGTAGGAGAAATGCGTGACTTTGAGACTATCGAAGCCGCTGTTACCGCCGCTGAAACAGGACATCTTGTTATGAGTACACTTCATACTACCGACGCCGCTTCTACCATCGACCGTATTATCGACGTTTTCCCTGCACATCAGCAGCATCAGATCAGAACACAGCTTGCGTCTGTACTTGTTGGTATCTGTACACAGACTCTTTGCCGTACTATGGACGGTACAAGCCGAGTTGCCTGCTGCGAAATCCTTAATGCAACAGACAACATCAAGGCTATGATCCGTGACGACAAGGTACACCTTATCAACTCTGCAATGCAGACAGGTAAGAACGTTGGAATGCAGACTCTCGACCAGGAGCTTGCTAAGCTTGTTCGTGAGAAGAAGATCTCAATGGACGTTGCGCTTGAAAAGTGCCTTAACGCAGGCGAGCTGAAGCGTTTTATCGCTGCAAGATAAGAAACTGAATATTTTCAAAGCCGTCTGAAAATGACGGCTTTTGTTTTGTGAATTTCTTTCTCCGCACTTGAATATTGCTCGAGAAAGGTGTATAATATTAGGGCAACACCTCACAACTACCGCCTGACTGCGCATTTGCACGACAATAGTTGTGCAGTGTTGCCCTAAATATGCTATGTGAAAAGGAGAGAAGTCTGATGAGATCGAGAGTTATAACCGCCCCTGCGATGATAGTTGCTTATAATATCGAAAGCGCAAAGCTTGGGGCGCTTAAAGATATCTGCGGCAGAGAGAATATGAAGCTCAGAGTGGTCAGCCGTGAGGAGGCTAACTGTCAGATAGGCTTTTTGTGCGGATTTAAGGGCTTTCAGCCGCCTGCTGAGAAATGTGACAAGTCTCCCGAAGAGGAGTGTCTTGTGTTCAGCGGAGTTGACAGGCGCAGATTGCAGCAGCTTCTGGAACTGCTGAAAAGCTCGGGAGTTTATGTTCCGCTGAAAGCCGTTTGCACGCCGTCCAATCAGTCGTGGACGGTCTCGGAGCTGATAACCGAGCTTTCAAAGGAACACAAGGCTCTGAACGGAGGCGGCGGAAGGTGAGCGGAAGACCTGCAAAAAAATACATGGGCATTATATACATCATCATTTCCGCATTCTGCTTTGCTTTTATGTTTGCATTCGTGCGAATGTCGGGAGACCTGCCCACCTTTCAGAAAACCTTTTTCAGAAACTTTGTAGCTTTTTTCTTTGCGCTGTTCGTTCTGAGAAAAGAGCATATCCCAATGCGGCTGCAAAACAAAAGCAACAGGTTCGTCATTTTCATGAGAGCTTTCGGCGGCACGCTGGGTATGCTGTGCAACTTTTACGCCATAGACCATATGGTGCTTTCCGACGCTTCAATGCTCAACAAAATGTCGCCTTTCTTTGTTATCGTGTTTTCGTTTATCTTCCTGAAGGAGCGGCTTACGCTGTTTCAGGGAGCTTCGGTTGTTATCGCATTCATAGGAAGCCTTTTTATCATCAAGCCAAGCTTTTCAAACGTTGACTTTTTCCCTGCGCTGCTGGGATTTCTTGGCGGAATGGGAGCAGGACTTGCTTACACCTGCGTAAGATATTTAGGTCAGCACGGCGAAAAGGGACCGTTCATTGTGGCGTATTTCTCGGCGTTTTCATGCCTGTTCTGTCTGCCGTTTATGATAGCTGAATTCAAGCCTATGGAATGGTGGCAGCTGCTTTGTCTGCTTGGTGCGGGGGCAGCGGCGGCAGGCGGTCAGTTCTCTATCACAGCCGCTTATACATACGCTCCTGCAAGGGAGATATCGGTGTATGACTACTCACAGCTGATATTCACCACAGCTCTGGGATTTTTCCTGTTCGGCGATATTCCCGACAGGTGGAGCTTTGTGGGGTATGCGATAATAGTTTCTATGGCGATACTCAACTTCCTTTATAATAATGTATGGCATAAAGAGGAGGCGTAAACAGCTCCGACCAGAAATATACAGACCATAAACATTCGGCACAGCAGTTCTATAATGTCTATTGTGCTTATTGTTCATGCAAATGCAGCCGAGGAGAGGTTTTTCCTGCCGAATAGAAATGTCCACACGCTAAGCACAGAGATCCCAAAGTGTTGAAAATGCTGAAAGTTCATGAAAATATAACTGAGATCGTTTATTTATTTGATAATTTTGGAATTTACACACAATGAGCATTTCATCACCATATAGCTTTATTGGTAAAATATTTAACTATTGTGCGATTTCAGTATGTGTATTTTTTCACTGAAATCATAAATGCATACACTTTGAGCATTTTGAGCACAATAGAGCTTTAATGATAATAACTTTAATGCTCACGGAAATACGGCTGAGGTGGATTTCGTGAAAATTTACAAAAAATTAATAAAATCGCTTGACAAGCGGCGAATGATATGTTATAATAATTGTACCTCTTTATGAGGTCTATTTTTTTGCGCATTTTTTTGCGTAGCAGAGTAACATCTGACGTGAAAATGCGGCGGAAAACATAAGTTACCTCATGGCTGCGGTCATTCGGGCGGCGGCTTGCGCTTTGTGCGTGTGAGGGAGGCAGACGCATTCTGTTTATGTTCTTGCAGAATGCAAATTTCGTCAGGAGGTGCCGAAAATGAGAGTTAAGATTACACTTGCTTGTACAGAGTGTAAGCAGAGAAATTACAACACTAAGAAGAACAAGAAGAATGATCCTGACAGACTTGAAATGAATAAGTATTGCAAGTTCTGTAAGAAGCACACTCTTCACAAAGAGACTAAGTAAGTCGGGAGGGCTGAGTTATGGCTAAAAAAGAAGCTGACTCCAAGGCTGCAAAGTCGAAGGCTTCCGCTAAGTCTGAAAAGGCTAAAAAGGGCGGAGTCAAGAAGTATTTCAGAGATTTGAGATCTGAGATCAAAAAGGTCGTATGGCCGAGCAGAAAACAGGTCATCAACAACACAGGCATCGTTTTGTCTGTAATGGTAGTTGTGGGACTGTTCCTTTTCGGCATTGACACAGGACTGGCTGCCGCTATCAATGCGCTTTTGAATATCGGCGCATAAGCGAAATACCGGTCGGCGGTTTGACAACAACATTTACGGAGGTTATTTTATCATGTCTGAAGAAGCAAAGTGGTATGTTATTCACACATATTCCGGTTATGAGAACAAGGTAAAACAGAATATCGAAAAGGTTGTTGAGAACCGTAAGCTTCAGGAGCTTATCCCCGAGGTAAAGATACCCATGGAGCTTGTTACCGAGGTAAAGGATAACAAGGAAACTGAGGCTGAAAGAAAGCTTTTCCCAAGCTATGTTCTTGTTAAGATGGTCATGAACGACGATTCATGGTACATCGTAAGAAACACGAGAGGCGTTACAGGATTTGTAGGACCTGCTTCAAAGCCGGTTCCGCTGACCGAGAAGGAAGTCGCAGCTCTTGGCGTTGAGACCGAGAGAAGAGTGACCGAGGTCGAGGTAAATTACAAGGAAGGCGATTGTGTGGTTGTAACGGGCGGTTCGTTTGAGGGCTTCCCGGGAACGGTTGAGAGCATTGATATCGAGGCTCAGACTGTTGACGTTATCGTTTCTATGTTCGGCAGACAGACGCCGGTAACATTGCCTATCTCACAGATCAAGGCTGAGGACTAGCAGGTACGGGCAGTAGCTTGCCCGAAAATTCATTCGTTTATAAGAAGCAAAAGTTGATATACAAGACAATGCGCTGGAAATAATGCGTATGGTCTGGTTGTCATCGCTTCAAAAAGAGTGGGAGAGTTTTTTAAACTCGCCTTACCACAAATTATGGAGGTGCGAAAGATGGCACAAAAGGTAGTAGGCTATATTAAGCTGCAGATTCCGGCAGGAAAGGCAACTCCTGCACCACCGGTAGGTCCTGCACTGGGACAGCACGGTGTTAACATCATGGCATTCACAAAGGATTTCAACGAGAGAACAAAGAACGACATCGGTCTTATCATTCCTGTTGTAATCACAGTTTATGCTGACCGTTCATTCACATTTATCAC